>JAJZCJ010000030.1 GCA_021846145.1 Bacillota bacterium | reverse complement strand
TTTTTATCAACTAGTAGGTCGTCTGAATTCACGTAGAACTGGAGATCTGGGGGATGACTGTATGTGAAATACACAGGTAGAATATCGGCGGTACTGTTCACGTGGGTAAATTTTTTTGCATGGCTTATTTATATCGGTCATACATTAGGGATTGTGATTATGATCTTGTTTTTGGTGAGCGGGGTATGCCAAACTATTGTCGCTTGGTGGCTTGGGCTACAGTATGATAAGGCGCAGTTTTACTCGCACCAAGATGTTCTTACCAACACGTATACTCGCAGGTTTATTTATGGGATTTTTCCTAAACTCCGAGCAGAAACTGATCGAAACCAGGGGAAGTTCAGCATGATATTGCTGGATGCGGACAAATTAAAAGACATCAATGATCGGCACGGACATCATGTGGGAGACTTGGCGATCCAACACCTCTCCGATGTACTATGCCATCACACGAGAACGTCCGATTGGGTGGCAAGGTGGGGTGGCGATGAGCTGTTGATGATTGCTTCGGCTACGGATGGGGCGTTCGCGCAGGGCATCGTGGAACGAATTTGCGAGGAGTTGAAAACAAAACGAGTAGAGGGAACAGAGCTTGTGGTCACGGCATCGATGGGGGTTGCCACCTATCCAGACGATGGAACAACGTTGGATGCATTGCTAAGCGTAGCGGATCAGCGCATGTATCAAAAGAAGGGAAGTCATGTGACACGGGGCGATGAGGCGTGGGTGGCACCCGACGAAACCATTTGTCATGAATGGTAATTGGTCATCATGTTCAAAACGTGACGAGAAAAATTTGACGAACAACTGTATCTATGGATTTTCCATTTACACGATTACGCACCTTATTTGAACAGGATCAGGATACCCCTTGCACGGGATGGACTGTTTTTATATTCCTTTTAACGTACATGTTTGGAATGTTTTTCGCATTCCATTGATCGTGTTGACCACACATTGAACAAACTGTTTAGTTCAAATTCACAATAGTTTTTTATATCCCACTTTCTTCAATTGTTTATGAATTCGTTCGGCTTCATTGTAGCCTGAGAGGGAAGCACCCTGAAACCCTCCACCTGGCTGTGTCCATGCACCTATTAGTGACAATCGAGAAATGGGAGTTTTTTGATTGGTTCTTTTTAAGCCAGCTTGGTGGACCGTTTGGGCAAATCCATAGACAGCACCTTCTGGATTTTTGGTATAACGTTCCATAGTACGGGGAGTAGCCAATTCTGTCACCACCACTTTATCTTTCAGTCCTGGATAATATGATTCAAGGCGTTGCAGAAGAACTGTTGCGATTTCTTTTTTCTTTTGTTGGTAGGATTCCTTGTCCTCGGGTCAATTTCGAATATCGTCAATAATAGAAATAACGATGACACCATGATCATCATCATTCAGTGTAGAATCCAATTTACTATAATTAGTTAAACCAAAGTTAATAAGAAGGTCTTCTTCATGAATACCAATTTCTTTAGGATGGCAGGAAAGACCTATATAAAGTTGCGTGATCGATGGACCAATTTGATTTTTCTTGATTTTTTTCAAGTAAGATTTCACGCGTGGAACATTCCCAATTAGTTTTCCAAGAGTCTGTTGTGGGCTTGCGTTTAGAAACCACCCAATTTCCCGTGAATTTCATTTCGTGATGGGTCTGAACCCCACAAGCTTGTAAGATTTGATAAAAACTTTGCCCTTCTGCCAGTCCGCCCACTCCGTGTAAAGCAACATCAAAGGTATAACCTTTGCGGTGAAAGTTGGTTGCGTAACCACCTGGCAAATAATGATGATCAAATACGGCGACTTTGTATCCCATCATTGACAATCTTGCCCCACATGCTAATCCGCCAATTCCAGCACCTACTATTAACATATCATAATGATTCATGCCTGTCCTCCTTGGGATGGGTATGCCTATAATTCTTAAGATGATGTTGTAACGTATCCAACTTTGCCTTATTGGTATGAATGCCAATTTGGATACAGATTTCCTGTGAAAAAGTCATAAAGGGTTTCCAATTTTCATAGTCTTTCTCCAATTGGATGATCATATTTTTAGTATCCTCTATCGCCCCTTTTAACCATTGTCCCAGTCTTTCGTTATCAACATAGTGACTGAAATACAATCGCATCAAAAAATCTGAGCGATAGATATCATTTTCAATGGGATCATTCATATAGTCAGTAAACAATTCTTTGCCGTTTTCTGTTATCGAATAAATGTTTTTGTTTGGTTTGCCTTCTTGGATTACGTTTTCCTTTGTGATAAGACCTTTTTGTTCCATTTTGTTTAATGTGGGATAGATGGTTCCGTAGCTAGCGTCGAAAAAATAAGAAAAAATGGATTCAAAATGTTGTTTTATTTCGTAGCCCGACATTGATTTTTCCATCAATAATCCTAAAATCACATCTCTACCCTTCATGATTTCCTCCAACGATATAATAATATAATGAATATATCAGTTGTTTATATTATTTTCAATATTTTTGTACCCATTATCGTAGTGGGTGAATTCGGATCGGCATTGATGTCTGATGTTCTCCTGTGATCGCAAGGCCATCCTGAAGATCTTGTCATTTTGCACGATAATTGTTAACCTGGATGTATATTATAGGTTGACAATAAAAATCAGGGAGGGTTTCAGAGTGGAGATTATGACAAGTAACTGGTCATCCCTAGCCGAACAAGTCATTCAAGGGTACGAAATGACTCAGGAAGAGGCATTGGCAATTTTAGAAGAGCCTGATTTCCGTGTGCTCGAACTCCTAAATGCGGCGTTTCTCATTCGGCATCACTATTTTGGCAACAAGGTCAAATTGAATATGATTATCAACGCGAAATCGGGAATGTGTTCCGAGGACTGTTCCTACTGTTCGCAATCCTCTATATCCGAGGCGATGATCGAAAAATACCCGCTACTCACCAAAGAGACGATTCTGGCAGGAGTTGAAGAAGCGAAACGTCGAAAAGCAGGAACTTATTGCATTGTGACATCAGGGAAACAACCCACCGATCATGAGGTTGACCAAGTGGTGGACGCGGTTCTGGAGATTCGTAAATCCAGTGACATCAAGATCTGCTGTTGCCTTGGGTTCTTAAATCCAGACCATGCCAAACGATTAGCGGAAGCTGGAGTGAATCGGTACAATCACAATCTCAACACTCACGAGGAACATTACGAACATATCTGCAGTACGCATGCATACAAGGAAAGAATTGATACGGTCGCGCAGGTCAAGAATGCTGGCATCTCACCTTGTTCGGGAGCCATCTTTGGGATGGGGGAAACGGATGAAGGGCGTGTGGATATTGCGCTCTCCTTGAGGATGTTTGACGTTGATTCGATTCCGTGTAACTTCCTGAATCCAATAGAGGGGACGCCGTTTTCTGGTCATAAGGAACTCACGCCGAATACCTGTCTGAAAATCCTCGCCATGATGAGGTTTGTCAATCCAACGAGAGAAATTCGCATGGCTGGGGGGCGGGAGGTCAACCTGCGTCATTTGCAACCGCTTGGATTATATGCCGCTAACTCCCTTTTTGTGGGCGATTACTTGACGACGGAAGGGCAATTGCCTGAAAACGACTGGGAAATGATTCGGGATCTAGGGTTTGAAATTGAGTCGGCAGGAATGTAAGTTGGTTTTTCGCAAATGCAACGAAGGTTCCATGGCCACTCTCAGAATCCTTAAGTCTACGAAATATACTGCCACTAAACACGTTTTTACACAAAATGGTATCAATTCGAAATGTTTCTCGTGCTATTGAAATACGTGAATGAACACGTTCAATACTTGGACAAGTATTATGATCATCATCGTTTTGAGTGTAATAACTGCCATTATCTGTCAAATGATGACCGAATTGGTGGAATGAATCTGCACCGAAAGGGAATCGAGTACCTGGTGGCAGTGGCCGCGCAGGCATGACCTGTGAGGCCGGGGTGTTGTCAACCACCCTATGAAGTATCCCTAAATTAAGGAAGGAGACGAAAGTCGTTTGCACTTCTGGGGAGATACAAGCTCGCACCTCTGTAGGTGGGAGTAGTTGACCTTCTTTCGTTTATTTTTTTCCTGAATGATTATCATTTAAAAATTGGCTTGTGATATTGTTACCATGTGAAATGTGGTGTATAATCTATGTAGTTAACAAGAAAAGCGATAATGGCAAACCTGTCGAAAGGCAGGGACGCAAAGTTACAGACCTAATGCCAAGGAATTGGCTATGGTGGCTGAACCGCCGAAAGGGCTTGTTTTTTTGTTCGTGAAATAGTCTAATGCGGGGGCGAAAATGATGAGTATATCCGTAGTCTCGCCGAATCAGAGTTTTTTACAAATGCTTCAATATGGGGGGCAGTTGTCGAACAGCGCGTATCCTATGATGAGTACCGCGCAAATGATCACTGGTAACACAGCGGGCACAACGGCCAGACTAATTGATGGAGTTAACTATGCCATTCCGGGTGCGAATACGTTGTCAAATTTGTTAGCAACTAGCCAGACCAGCCAATCAAATCTTAACAGCTTGTTTAATCAACTGGCATAACGCAAAGAACAGGATAGAAAGGGGAGTAATGATGAAACAGCGAATGGCATTTCTTTTGGCGGTATCTGTTGGATTGCTGGTTATCACGCCGTTTACAGCCTTTGCATCTGGGCATGGGGCGTCGGGAAATAGTCATGCTTCGGCGCATCATCATAGTGGGGGCGGTCAAAGTGCCGCAGGCGGTAAAGGGTTAGGTGGCCAATCTTCCACGGTTGACAAAGGAACCCACCTTCCCAACAATGTTTTTGCAAAAAACATCGCTACCGTGTCTGCCTCCGTAAATACGATGGTTACGACCAATACAGCGAAGGCAGCGACAATTCCTTCTCTAATAAAAGCGCAAAAAAATAATGAGAAGATAAAAGCATCGATGAAGAACTATCAACAGGACAAACAATTGCTAGTTAAAAAAGAAAATTTATTAAAGAAAGAGGTTCATGTGCTCGCTACATCGTTAGCAAAAATTCCGATGAATGCGGCTATGGCTGCTTCCTTGAAAACGATGGAAGCTTCGGTACAAAAAGCGCTCCAACTTGCCCAATCCTCGATTCCGTTTCCATCGAATAAAGGCGGCGTGGAAAAGGGACTCGCACGGGCGCTTGCCGTATTGCAAGCAAATCAAACACGCATGAAGGCGGAGTCTTCCGCGTTGACAAATGCCATCAATACGATTGAAGCATTGATACAAAACGCAAATCTATCCTTGACGACTACAGTCACAGGGACGGTATATGGTAGTGGTTCGACATCATCAGGTACATCAGGTACATCAGGTACATCAGGTACATCAGGCACATCAGGTACTACCTCATCCCCCACTGCATAGTGTAAATATCGTTCTGCCCCTCATGGTTGAGGGGCTTTTTATGTGTTCAATTTTGGGGAGGGGCACATTGCGACCTATCGGCATTGAATGAATACGGTGGTTCTCGTCAAAGGGAATATCCGCTTTTGTAAGGCACACGTTGGCACCCTCAAGCAATCACGCGACCCAAATATGCTATTTGACAAACTATATATTTAAATATGTAACGAGCACTCGAGTGATAAAATGGGAACGTAAATACTAGTGTTTTGGGTGAGTATCATCGGAAAATAGTGGGGGAGTTAGTCGAGACAGTGGGGGTAACCCAAGGGCAGGTGTCTAACCACTTGGCATGTTTGAAGTCTTGCGGGTATGTGACCTCGCGGCAAACAGGAAAATATGTATACTACCGTGTGGCAGATGAGCGTGTGCGTACGGTGATGCAGTTAGTAAAGGAAATTGTCGCAGAATATGCGGCACAGATTAGCCAGTGTACCCGCATGTAACGAGATGAGAATCGAAAACATGGTAGTAAATGCCATGATGAGGGAGACGAAGACATGACTCAGTTCAAAATGAAAGTCAAGGGGATGACGTGTACAGGATGTGAACACCACGTGGAAAAGGCGTTGACTTCTGCGGGTGCCATGCAGAGTAAAGCTGATTTTCATCGCGGGGAAGTTGTTTTTCACGTAGGGGAAACAACCAGCCTTCATGCACTATATCGAGAAGTGCGGGAAGCAGGGTACGTGCCCGTGAGTATTGATATGTGGGAGGAACCAGCGGAACCGCCAATGGGGCCGCCTGAATACCCCGTGGATTATGATTTCGTGATCATTGGTTCGGGTGCCGCCGCGTTTTCTGCCGCTATTGAAGCCACCAATTATCAGGCGCGAATTGCGATGGTGGAACGTGGGCTGTGTTCCCTCCAAAGCGATGCTGCGTGCGGGTGAAATCTATCATTTGGCGAATACGAATCCATTGTTGGGGTTACATACTCGCGGGGATGCGTATTTTGTGGACGAAAGAACCATACAAGTGGGGGAATGGCAAATCACGGCTTCAAAATTTCTGATTGCGACAGGGGCATCGCCTTATATTCCTGACATTCCAGGGCTGAAGGAAAGTTATTATGATACCAGCACATCACTATTGGAACGGACGGAAGTTCCTGATCACCTGGTGGTCATCGGTTCGGGGTCAATCGCTTTGGAACTGGGACAAATGATGCACCATTTGGGTGCGAGGGTCACGCTCATGCATCGTAGCGAGCGACTATTACCCGCTGATGAACCAGAGGTGTCAGAAATGATGTCGAATGTCCTGCGACAACAAGGTATTGACGTTCTTCATGGGGTAACGTATGAGCGGGTAAGTGAAACAAACGGGATCAAAAGCGTGCAGATAATGGTAGATGGTTATGCCCGTGTCATATCGGGAGATGTTCTATTGGTGGCAGTAGGTCGTACCCCGAACACAGCGTCTCTTATGCTTGAAAAGGCAAATGTGCAAGTCGGCAAGCGCGGCGAAATTGGGGTGGATGATTTTCTCGCGACTAGTAACCCGAATATTTTCGCGGCAGGCGATGTGACATTGGGGCAACTTTACGTATATGTCGCGGTGTATGAAGGGAATTTGGCCGCCGCCAATGCGCTGGGAAACGAGCATCGCAAGGTGGATCTTTCGGTAGTGCCAAGCGTCACGTTTACTAATCCTGGCATCGCTACTGTAGGCGTTACCGAAGCACAAGCTACGCAACAAGGGGTGGAAGTCATCACGTCAATCCTACCACTGGAGGCTGTGCCGCGAGCCATTGTCAATCGGGAAACGACAGGGGTATTTAAGCTCATTGCGGATGCCAAGTCACGAAAGATCATTGGGGCTCACGTGGTGGCGGAACATGCGGGGGACGTCATCTATGCGGCGGTGTTGGCGATTAAATTTGGGCTGACCATTGAGGATGTGAAAGGAACACTGACTCCCTACCTCACCATGGCAGAAGGGTTCAAACTGGCCACGTTGACGTTTGATAAGGATGTGTCTAAACTTTCCTGTTGCGCGGGATAAGGGAAAAGACAGGTGTGTTTGCCCACTGAACGCTGGCATCTGGTAGGTGCAGAAAACGCGGGAAGGGAGGTTGCGAACTTCGCCGCTTGATGGGTGAGAAGTAGTTCGTGTATGATAGAGAAAATAGGAAAATAGGAATTTATTACTTACAATGGTCCGCCCTGGCGTATTACCAGTTACCATGGTCGTGATGCCACTGATTGAGGGCATCGCGATCTTATTTACAGTGTTTACGAGGTGCCGTATCAAGCACCTGGGATGCGGACGGTGTTTGGCAGTGACAAATAGAATTTATAAATTCCATAAAATAAAAAAATAACAAGGAGGCGGAATGATGAATCTCTCATTGATAAAAGAGGAATATCCTGATGATTACGAGCGGTATATATCGCTTGTTTCCGAAGGGAATGTCGTTGATCACCTTGCCAAACAACTTGAGACGACCAATTCCTTGCTTTCTCTTCTCACAGAGACACAGGCAAATTATCGATATGCGCCAGAAAAATGGAGCGTGAAGGAAGTAATCGGACACATTGCCGATACGGAACGCATCATGAGTTACCGATTACTGCGCCTCGTAAGGGGCGATCAGACCCCGCTTGCTGGCTTTGACCAAGATCTCTATGTGCAAGCGGCTGGATTTGCATTGCGCCCATTGCCTGATTTGCTCGAAGATTTAACCATGGTAAGGCGCTCAACGTTAATGTTATTGCGCGGCTTGCAAGAAGAAGCGTGGATGAGCAGAGGGATCGTGAATGATCATCATTTTTCAGTGAGAGCTTTGGCCTACATTATAGCAGGTCATGAGCTGTATCATGTGAAACTAATCAAGGAGAAATATTTGCCATAACACAAGGTTGCCACACTTTCGACAACCACTGTTCGTAGCTACAGACATGCAGTCTATCAGGAGGTATCTATGGAAGGTAGATCGCAAATTAAAAGTGACTTATTAAAAACAGTGATGCTGGGATCATTTGCATTTGGCATCATGCCCTTTATATTGCCTATTTATAGTAAAACAATTGGCGGTAATGCAATGGCGATTGGGGGATTATTCTCCGTATTTAGTGTGGTGTCCATTCTATTCAGACCATTCGTGGGAAGAGGTCTGGATCGCTTTGGGCGTAAGAAATTTTTGGTTATCGCCTTCTTTATTTATGCGATCTCTATGCTTCTATTCTCTTATTCGACGAGTCTAGCTCTTTTGTATGTCAGTCGAGTGGTTCAGGCAGTAGGCGCATCTTTTATGTGGATTTCAGCGTATTCCATTACCATGGATATCACGGAACAGAAAAAAAGGGGTGAAGCGATTGGCTCGGTAGATGGAGCGAGTTCCAGAGGGGCATTATACGGTGCGATTATCGGTTTTGTGTTGCTAAGTCAAATGGCGTTGATGAGCGGATGGAACTTGTTATTTAAGGGATTTGCCATCTTATCGGTGATCGCAGGGGTGTTAGCATATCGATACATTCCTGAGACGAAAAAGCAGTTAGGTGCGGAATATACACAACAGACCAGCGTGATTAGTAGAGACTTTCGAAAATTACTTAGTGTTGTTTTTATCACTGCTCTATCCACATCCATGTTAAGTCCCATCCTGATGATTTATCTTCAAGATCGATTTAGTGAAAATATAGGCACTCTCGCAACAGCCTATATTCCAGCGGCGCTGGTCTATGTATTATTGCCATCACGATTAGGCAGTTTTAGTGATAAATATGGCAGAATCATACCGATGGTTATCGGATTAATAGGCTCAGGTATCGTTTCTTTAGGGCTTCCACATAGTGAGAGTATTACCGTGCTTGCTTTGTTATGGGTTTTGGAATCTATTGGAATTGCAATGGCATCACCAGCCGAGGAAGCATTGGTAGCAGATATCGCTGGAAATGATATTCGAGGTGCCGCGTATGGCTGGTACTTATTTGCTTCCAGTCTAGGTGCATCGTTGGGACCTTTGATTGGTGGATGGCTATACGATTCTTATGGTCATGTGGTACCGTTTGAACTGAATGGCGTGATTTTATTAGTTAATGGATGGCTCGTAATGATTTTGTTTAGAAAAACAAAATGGTACAAGACGAGTACTGAATGGTGATTTCAATGGGGTGACTATTTTGTCGGTCAGGAGACGGGTTATTACTATGAGAATCATCAAAATGATCATTTTAATGCTTTTCACGGGACGGAAACGATCAGGCAAGCGGATCAAATCGTGTATACGTTGCATTATCATGGTGGGGTACTACGCTAATTGATGATGCAAACCCATGATCAATCTACAGCATCGGCAAAACTTATATGGCGACAAGGCGTGCAGACCCGCGAATAATTGACCGAATCATTGAATTACTGCACCTTTCACCATTAGCAAATGTAACTGCAGATGTAGTGGATAGGTGTGTCAATCGTTTGCAAGAGAACTTGAAAACGGAAGTTTGGCAGGAACAATATGGTGGAATGCGAGGGCAAGCAGAGTTTGATGGAGGGTATCGATTTTTAGTGGCGATGTCATGGTGATGGTTGATTCATCATTGCCAACAACAACGTTGTCAGATATTTGGAAGTTTGGAGTTTTGGATATCTTGCGCAAACGGGGGCTTATCAAGAAGTTAAACAAAAGCAGTCCACCGAAATAAGGATTAGTGGTGACCCACTGATTGCAAAGAGTGGACTATACGTTCAATTATCAAATACCACTCTTTGCCTTCTCTCGCCCAAACCCAATCCTCCGATGATGCGGGATCTCCTTTCTTCTTGACAACTTCCCCCTCGATTCATCAACACGCGGAGGTCGTATCCAATGTAACGCGAGCCATCCAAACCTTGATACAGAGGCCTATCAAAGACGATGTGCAATTACTGGTGAAAAAACATTGCCTGTTTTAGATGCTGCACATATACTAGTCGTAAAGACTGGTTTGTTGAGGTGATGGAAATGAAAGAAATTGGTGCCTATGAAGTGAAAACACATTTGTCAGAACTGCTTGATGAAGTAGCGAAAAGTGGCGAGGCCATTTTGGTGACGAAACGGGGTAAGCCAATCGCGAAAATCGTACCCTATCAAAATGGAGAAAAATCACTGGATGATATTGCCGAAGAGTTTCAACGACTTCGTCAGTCGTTGAGTTCAGTTGGACCCTCGATTCAGGAAATGATCGAAGAAGGGCGACGCTTCTAATGTTTGTATTGGATGCTTCGGTTGCGTTGAGTTGGTGTTTTCCGGATGAATTGAATGCGTATGCAGACAAAGTATTGCGATACTTCAAAGCGGATCGTGCGAGTGTGCCGTCTATTTGGTCGTTGGAGGTTGCAAATGCACTGTTAGTAGGTCGTAAGCGGGGGCGAATGAATCAGGAACAGCTTCAGATCGCCTTGAGTTTACTGTCTGAATTAAAAATTTCAGTTGATGTGGTGACCCCAGCGCATGTTTTTCGCCATACGGTACCACTCGCTTTGGGGAATGACTTGACGGCTTACGATACCGCTTATCTTGAACTTGCGCAGCGTCTAGGCTGTCCTCTAGCTACAGCGGATCAGCGGTTGTATCAGGCGGCACAGCGGATTGGAGTGCACATTTTTTAAAGGAGGCGGAATGATGAATTTCTCATTGACAAAAGAGGCATATCCCGATATTACGAACGGTATATATCGCTTGTTTCTGAAGGGAGTGTCGTCGATCACCTTGCCAAACTACTTGAGACGACCATTTCCTTGCTTTCTCTTCTCACAGAGACACAGGCAAATTTTCGGTATGCGCCAGAAAAATGGAGCGTGAAGGAACTAATCGGACACATATGGATAAGGGGGAAGACGGTTGCAACATTTAGGTTATTTAGGCGTGTTTCTCGCATTGTTTTTTGAAGCCATCGGTGTGCCGTTTCCTTCTGAAACGATTTTGATCACGTCAGGGATTGAAATGTCTCGTGGCGTTTTTGCATTTTTACCTTTATGGATTATGGCGTTTATGGGGAACGTGGTAGGATCAAATATCGCGTATGTCATTGGTCGATTTGTAGGGAGGACAGCTATCCTTCGATATGGACGACGGGTAGGGATTACAGAATCACGGTTTCATTCTGTGGAAATTAACTTTCAGCGATTTCAGTCCGCCTATTTACTCATTGGAAAATTTATTGCGTTTGTTCGCATCGCTATACCGTACTTGGCGGGAATTAACAAAGTAACGTACGGAAAATTTACCCTCTATAATCTGCCTGCGGCCATGGCGTGGTCGGCGCTGTTTTTAGTCATGGGACGGTATCTTGAGATGATTTGGCGACATTACGGGCAAACATTGATTATCCATTGGTATATAACGGCACCGATACTAATGATCGTGATCGTTATTCTATGGTGGGTACATAAAACATTACAAAACCGTATCGAAAAGTAATAACGGTATTACGGGGAATCACTAATTTAGATAGATAGTAACGCTTCAAGACGCAAAGCGAATGTCTTGCGATCCTCATCGGTGCGCGCTTTTGGTCCGCGAAAACGCACCGAAGCTTTTCGTTCACGTTGATGTAATGCCCGCTCATAGAGCAAAAGATCAATATTGTTCGCAGTATACTCCATTCCTTTTGGTGACAATGCTTTTGCGCCTTTTCCCAGCGCGATGGCGGCGAGGCCGTAATCCTGCGTAATCACAATAGCCGGTTCCCCCTTTTTAATGCGTCCGAGAATATGCATGTCCGTCGCCTGTGGATGCGCATCCACTTGGATGTGATTGTCTCCTTGAATCTGATGATTGATCGAACTTACGGTGATCACATTGGCTCCGTAGCGTTGACCGAGTGTCCGTGCCGTCGAAAGTACATCTTTTGGTGCTGCGTCTGCATCAATAAAAATGGTAATGGACATGTTTTCACCTCTTTATAGTTTTCTTATCCAATTGTGAGTCCGTCGATACCATAGAAATAGACCTGCACGCAACGCATTGTCACTGCCGATGCTGATCCAGACCGCAGGCAGGCCAAAGTGAAAGTGCCATGCAAACACGTATACCCCTAAGGTGCGAATGCCCCATATGCCAATGATGGTGGTGATCATCGGAAATTTGCTGTTGCCACCTGCCTGAATGGCGGAAGTATCAACCAAAACGGCAGCCAGAAACGGTTGTGAAGCAATGTCGATCGCAAGAATGATGAACAGCAAATGAATCACGTGCTGATTATGTGAAAAGAGCAAGCCAAGCCATGGACTGAATAGCCATAAGATGATGGTGATTACGGTCATCGCCACCGCCGATTCGATGTAACTCCAACGGCGGTATATTTTTGCGTCGTCCACATTGCCACTGCCAATGGCTTGGCCAATCGTAGTGGTAGCCGCAATTGCAAATCCACTTCCAATCGTATAGGCAAAAGTGGTCAATGTTCCCGCAATATTGTGAGTGGCATATACATCAATTCCCATTCTCACGATCAAGCCAAAATAGATCACTTGTCCGACTCGCATGGACAGTCGTTCCAACGCAGCAGGAACGGCAAATTTTATCATACGCCAGCTAATAGCCAGGGATAATTTTAAATCCGTGCGCAAGAGAGCAAGATCATCTACGGTGCGGGATTTCATCCAAAGTCTAAGCAGCGCGTACAAACGCGCGAGTACCATTGCTAGTGCGGCTCCTTTTAACCCAAAACCGTGAAATGACCCCACTCCAAAAATTAAAAAGTAATCGAATGCAACGTGAATTGCGTTCATTTCAAGGGCGACTCGCAATGGTGTTTTGGTGTCCCCAATCGCGCGGAATGCAGCAGATTGTGTAGTGAAAAGGGCAATTAATGGTGATATTCCAAGTACGATAGAGAAATATGGCAATGCAGTTCTTTGTAGCGCTCCGGTGGCTCCCATTATATGTAGCAGAGGAACAGCAAAATACACAGAGGCTAATGATAAAATGATGCCCAGCGCAAACACAATGAGAAAACCATGCCAAATTGCAGCACGACCCTGATTTTTGTTTTTTGCTCCCACGGCTCGTGATAAAAAAACAGAGATGGTGGCTGACACCGCCATAAAAACACCGATGTAGGTCATGTTGTACACGTTCGTGATACCGACTGCGTCAAGGGAAATCAAACCTAATTTGGCGATAAAGAAGGTATCAGCAACACCTAATAAGTTTTGTAAATACGCTTCGCCAATGGCTGGGAGTGCAATTGCAAAGACCCGTTTGGCTGGGGGTGGGATTCTGATGGCGCTCGCCATTTGTCACGTCCTCTCATGAGATGATTATAGCAAAGTGGCTAAATTGCTACTACACAATATAATTATTATCAGGTAATATTGAATTGCAAATAAGAAAACCATATTCGATTAGTCAGAGGAGTGGTAGTTAGTGTTTGAGGCGCATAATAAAATTTTCGTGAATTCAGTGGAACAAGGTGAGCGATTGCAACAGGGATTTGCGCATGCAGGAGAACATATGAAGGCCGTTCCAGGATTTCGTCAGTTCAACATGTTGGAGTCTCAGGACGGTAGCCACTTTATTGTGCGCGTGCTCTGGGAATCAGAAGACCATTTTCAAAACTGGGTCAAGAGTGAGGGCTTCCGGCAGGCGCACAGCGGGCAGGGGAATAATGGTCTAAGGGCTGAACTCACAGGGTACAATGTAAAAATGTAAGCAATCGAGCCCTCATTTCGGAATGACGTATAGTTTTGGAATGAGGGTATGTTCAAATTAGGAATGAATAGATTGAAAACTCAAAAATACTTTACCCTACTAAATTGCATTTGAATTCTGAGTATATTAGAATGTACTCAACAAAAAGAATGTTTGAAGTTTTCTAATACTTTGAACATATTGTAACATTTATGTATCCGTTTTTGGTAGTTTTATAAAAATTGGAGGAGGGTTGGAGTTATTAATCTGAAATATCATTTTTATAACATTTGAAGGGGGGAGACTAATGGAATCTGGTAAACTGAAACGTCAGTTAAATCTTCTGGATTTAACATTCTTAGGACTAGGTGCAATTATCGGATCAGGGTGGCTGATGGCCTCGCTAGGTGGTGCCAATATTGCTGGTCCTTCCGCGTGGATTTCTTGGGTCATCGGTGCCGTTGCTGTATTATTGATCGGCCTTGTCTACGCTGAACTTGGTGGCGCAATGCCGCGAGCAGGGGGCATTATTCGCTATCCTGATTATTCTCATGGTCCGATTATCGGTTATATGATGGGTTTTGCTGCACTTATTGCGTACTCTAGCGTGGCAGGTATTGAAGTGGAAGCTGTTCGTCAGTACGCTCAAACGTGGTGGCCAGCGCTCGGTACTGCGAGTGGCAACGTATCTGTGCTTGGTTGGTTTGTCCAGTTAATATTGTTGTTTTTATTCTTCCTATTGAATTTCTGGAGTGTTAATGTATTTGGCAAAATTAATTCGATTGTTACTGCGATCAAGTTCATTGTTCCTTTATTGACTATTATTGTCCTTTTCACGCAGTTCCACGGAGTGAATTTCTCTTCTCATGGTTTTGCAACACATGGGTTTTCAGGCATTGAAAGTGCGGTTTCCACTGGCGGTATCGTTTTTGCCTTCCTTGGGTTTCGGCAATCGGTCGACTTTGCTGGTGAAGCAAAAAATCCGCAACGCAATGTACCCCTATCCATTATTATTGCCATCATTTTGGGGGCAGTGATTTATGTCCTCTTGCAAGTGGTATTTATCGGTGCAGTGCCTGCTAGCAGCCTTGCCGGTGGTTGGGATAAGTTGACCTTAAAGGCACCTTTTGCAGATTTGGCTATGCTTCTCGGATTTGGATGGCTTGCGACCTTCCTGTTTATTGACGGTGCCATTTCTCCTAGTGGTACTGGGAATATCTATCAATCCTCCACGGCTCGCGTTATTTTTGCATGGGCGAGAACGGGAACATTTTTTAAGGTATTTAGCAAAGTCGATCCTAAGACAGGAGTTCCTCGCGCAGCGATGATACTCGCCTTTATCTTGGCGGTATTCTGGACCGGTCCCTTTCCGATCTGGAGTCAATTGGTGGGTGTTGTGTCATCTGCCACTGTTATGACGTACATTATTGGTCCAATTTCTGCGGCGGCATTTCGCAAGACAGCGCCTGATATGCGTCGTCCTTTCCGGCTTGGTGGGATGGGGATCATTGCCCCTGTCGCCTTCATTGTTGCTTCACTGATTATCTACTGGACAGGGTGGGGCATTGATCGTGTGTTGATTGGACTGCAAATTATTGTCTTCGTACTGTATTTGTTAATGAAAAATGTCATGCCAACAGAAGCTGTTCCTTTCAGTCAACAACTTAAATCTTCTTGGTGGCTGGTCATTTATTTCGTGGCCATGTTCTTCATTTCGCTGCTCGGTAATTTTGGTGGTGGAACAGGCGCGATTGCGGCACCTTACGACCAGTTGTTGGTGATCATTGTTTCTCTAATTGCTTACTATTGGGGAGTGGCCTCCGCGTTGCCAAAACCTGTTCTACTTGATCATGAAGAGACAGAAGAGGCGTACGACGGGGAAATTGCTAGCCTGTAAAACGACAAATTCCAAGCCTGTCAGGGTGACCTGACAGGCTTTTTTGCGGTGTTTGCTTGTTCGATGCTATGATCAAGTGGTAGTCAGGAGGTGGTACAGGTGACCGTTCAATTTCCAAATGATTTTTTGTGGGGCGCGGCCACGGCGGCGTACCAAGTGGAAGGCGCAGTCAAGGAAGATGGTCGTGGGGAGTCTATTTGGGACGTTTTTTCTCACACTCCTGGCAAAGTGTTTGAAGGGCACACGGGGGATGTGGCATGCGACCATTATCATCGGTTTCAGGAAGATGTGGCGCTGATGGCTGATTTGGGACTTACCTCTTATCGTTTTTCAATGGCGTGGCCACGCATATTCCCAGAAAAAGGTGTGTTGAATCAAAAAGGAATCGACTTTTATAAGCAGTTATTGGAAGAATTGCACCAGCATCAAATTGCACCCACTGCGACATTGTACCATTGGGATTTGCCGCAATGGCTGGAAGATGCGGGAGGTTGGCGATCGCGTGATACGATAAATTACTTTGTCGAGTATGCTGATACGATGTTTCGTGCATTTGGGGATGATGTGCCAAAGTGGATTACCCACAATGAGCCTTGGTGTACGTCATTTCTTGGGCATGCTTTGGGTCAGCACGCACCGGGGCATACGGATTGGAAAGAGGCGTTTCTAGTTGCCCATCACGTGCTATTGTCTCATGGCGAAGTCGTAGATGTGTTTCGGCATGCAGGGCAAAAAGGACAAATTGGCATTACCTTGAATCTCACTCCCGTGGAAGCGGGAACCAATCGTTTGGAAGATCAGATGGCAGCACAAGTTGTAGATGGCAACAGCAACCGTTGGTTTCTCGATCCGTTGTTTCACGGAGCGTATCCTAAAGACATGTTGGCCTTTTATCAACAAATAGTTGGCCCACTGGATTTTATCTTGCCGGGTGATTTAGCAAAGATTGCTTTGCCAATTGATTTTTTGGGGGTAAATTATTATTTTCGAAATCGCGTGATTCAAGATGCGCAAAGTGAGTTGTTTGGTATTCGCATCCTCCCATCAGAAGGAGAATTGACTGCGATGGATTGGGGGATTCATCCAGATTCACTGTTGCAATTGCTAACACGGATACAAGTCGACTATACGAATATCCCCATTTATATTACGGAAAATGGGGCGGCTTTTGAAGATCAAGTGGATCAGGGACAGGTGAAGGACGATAGGCGCATGAAGTATCTACATGATCATCTTGAGGCAGCGGCCAAATTTATTTCGCAGGGCGGCAACCTGAAGGGGTACTATGTGTGGTCGTTGATGGATAATTTCGAGTGGTCATACGGATACGCGAAGCGCTTCGGCATCGTGTATGTTGACTATGCTACGCAGGAACGAATTATCAAAAATAGCGGCAAATGGTATCAACGAGTCATTCGAGCCAATTCGCTAGGATGAAGTGTTGTTATTTTGCGATCCTGATAGAATGTTTTCAAAAAAATGGGATACGGTCATGCTGATGGAAAGTAAGCTTGGGTGAATCGAGCCACCATCAGGATAAAACTCGTGCATTGCGTTTTTTACCATGATCAGGCGCACGTTATTGCCGGCATCTCGAAGACGATGATACAGCTCAATTGACTGACTTGGTGGCACCAACGGGTCTTTTTCCCCTTGAATAATTAAAAACGGCGGATCTCCGGGTTGCACATAATTAATGGTGCTCTCTTGACGAATGGTGGTAGGCGTATACAGCCCGTAGACAGGATCGTTGAGGTTGCCAAACTTTTTCTGCCTTTTTTTGGCGAAATAAGCGCGGTTCGTCGGGCCGAACATGTCGACGACGCCGACTACGTTGCTTGATACCCCAAGCCAAGGCCCCGCAACTCCATAGGAAAAGTTGCTAGTTAATCCAACAAA
>JAJZCJ010000357.1 GCA_021846145.1 Bacillota bacterium | reverse complement strand
GGGGAGAATAATTTCGTGCCGACAGAAGAATTGCCATTTGCTCGCTCGCCTTCGCAGCATTTTGCAGAGGCGAGCGCCACTTTTGCTGTAGATAAAGGAAAATTAAAAGGTAATGAGCAAAGCTACCAGGCTGCACTGTGGAGCCAGCAACCGATTGCCGCGGCGAGCCAAGGGACGTTTGATCTGGAGATGGCAAAGCCAACGAAAGCTGCAACAGTGGAGGAACATATCGGCGCACCGCAAGGTGAACTGCGTGCCGTGGCACAGGTACTAAAAATGTTTATCGTGGCAGAGGACGGGGAAAGTGTATATTTGATCGATCAGCATGCCGCGCATGAGCGGGTGCTTTATGAACGCTTTCGCGACAGACTACATGCCAGCACGGTGCGCGAATTAGCACTCCTTGTCCCGATGACGTTTGCCATGCGTCCGCATGAGGTGGATTTGGTGCTTCGCCAGCAAGCGGGGGCACATGCTTTTGGACTATCGTATGAAGCGTTCGGAGATGATGCCATATTGGTGCGATCAGTCCCTAATATTTGGGAGGGGTTGGATGCTCATTTGCTGGTGCGGGAGACGTTTGATGATTTTTTTGAAGAAAAAGAAGCCTCGCCATTTGCAAAATTAGAGGATAAAGTGATCATGAGTGCATGTAAAGCGGCAATTAAGGCGAATCAGCGACTAAGTCTTCTAGAAATGGACGCATTATTGAAGGCTTTGTCTCCTTTGGATAATCCATTTACCTGTCCACATGGTCGGCCCACTGCGCTCAAGCTGACCAGAGCGGATTTAGAACGCAGATTTTTTCGTTAAATAAGGTGTGATGTTGATGGCACAGCAACCTATTCCTTTTATTGGTATTGTCGGACCTACGGCGGTGGGAAAAACTGAATTGAGTTTATTATTAGCGGAGAATCTGGGTGGAGAAATTATTTCTGCTGACTCAATGCAAGTGTATAAACATATGGATATTGGGACAGCTAAACTTCCACTAGAGGAGAGGCGGGGTATTATTCATCATATGATTGATGTGGTGGAGCCCACAGTTTCGTATACGGTTTTTGAGTATGCCACATCAGCTAGGATGATTATTCGTGACTGTTATCAACGTGGTAACGTACCGATCGTAGTGGGGGGGACGGGGCTTTATTTTCGTTCATTGGTGGATGAGTTTGATTTTACGGAGACGGACAGAAATGATGAATTGCGCAATGAGCTGAGTCTTTTGGCGGACCAAAAGGGTTCACAGGTACTTCACGAGCAACTCAGTGTACGGGATGCCGAAGCTGCCAATCGAATTCATCCGAATGACACAAAGAGGCTGATACGAGCGCTTGAAATTGTGATTCAAACGGGAAGAACAGTGAGGGCAAGCTATCTTGGCAGAGATCGTCAATTTCAGCCTATTCTCATCGGGTTAACAGATGAGCGAGAACGCTTGTATAAGCGTATTGATGACCGAGTGGAGCATATGATGAAAATAGGACTGCAAGACGAGGTGCAAAAGCTAGTCGCGATGGGGTGCGGGGAGGAGCATACATCCATGCAGGCGATTGGCTACAAGGAAATGTTGGATTTTTTGTATCATCGAGTTTCCTTGGATGAGGCTGTGCAGCAAATTAAAAAGGCTAGCAGACGTTATGCGAAAAGGCAATTTTCGTGGTTTCGTGCTGATCGTAGGATTTGGTGGTATCACCTCGAAGAAGATGGTAT
The DNA here is from genome assembly GCA_021846145.1 of Bacillota bacterium. The sequence goes on along the minus strand of JAJZCJ010000357.1, from coordinate 1,445 downwards.
GATGAATTCAGCGTATCTCTTGGATCAAGTGGGATCTTTTTGGCAAAACCAAGGGATGACAACAGCAACGGCGCCAGAAGACAGATAGAATTTTGGGGGGCACCAGCGTGACAACAAGCAAGACGGTGAATATTCAGGACAACTTTCTCAATCAAATTCGTAAAGAAAACATTCCGGTAGTAGTGTATTTGATGAATGGATTTCAGATTCGGGGGTTTGTCAAGGGATTTGACAACTTTACGGTAGTGATTGAATCTGAGGGCAAACAGCAACTTATTTATAAGCATGCGGTGTCCACTTTTACACCTAGTCGTAATGTACGTTTTGACTATGGTGATGAAATTTCATCAAAAAATGAAGTTTAGTGCGATTTCACATTGACTTTCTTATGTGACACGTGATATATTCAAACATGTCGTCGTTGATGCCAGCGTAGCTCAGCAGGTAGAGCAACTGACTTGTAATCAGTAGGTCGCGGGTTCGATTCCTGTCGCTGGCTCCAGTCGGAGGGGTACCAAAGTGGCCAACTGGGGCGGACTGTAAATCCGTTGCGAAAGCTTCGTAGGTTCGAATCCTACCCCCTCCACCATTTTTTGGTCGAAATGGATTTAGCGATGACGTTAGGGTGTTGTTTGGATGCCTAATTGTATACAGGGGTGTAGTTCAGCTGGTAGAACGGCGGTCTCCAAAACCGCATGTCGTGGGTTCAAATCCTGCCGCCCCTGCCAACATCCTATAACATGGTGGACGTGGCGAAGTGGTTAACGCACCGGATTGTGGCTCCGGCATACGTGGGTTCAATCCCCATCGTTCACCCCATTTTGGGGAGTAGCCAAGTGGTAAGGCAACGGACTTTGACTCCGTCATTCGTAGGTTCGATCCCTACCTCCCCAGTTTCCATGAGCCATTAGCTCAGTTGGCAGAGCACCTGACTTTTAATCAGGGTGTCGATGGTTCGAGTCCATCATGGCTCACCAAGTAACCATGCGGGTGTGGCGGAATTGGCAGACGCACCAGACTTAGGATCTGGCGGGTAACCGTGGGGGTTCGAGTCCCTTCACCCGCATCATCTCTAGCGCATGGAGATGTACCACTCACATCGGAGTTTAGCGCAGCTTGGTAGCGCGCCTGCCTTGGGAGCAGGAGGCCACAGGTTCGAATCCTGTAACTCCGACCATGAAAAAGTTTGATATAGCAAGGAAAAACGAATGGTAGGCTGGAAACGGCCTGCCATTTGTTTTTGCCTATGTTCCGAATTTGTTCCGATTTTTTAGAACTCAATAAATCGGATATGCGCTGCGTAGCATCTTGTTGCATGGTTTCGGTGACATGTGAGTACGTATCGGAAGTTATTGCGATGGAGGCATGCCCTAATTGTTCAGATACTATTTTTAATGGGACGTTGGCCTGAAGGAGTAGCGTCGCATGAGTATATCGAAGGAAAT
>JAJZCJ010000356.1 GCA_021846145.1 Bacillota bacterium | reverse complement strand
GAGCGCGGCGATGCAAACCATTGCGGCGGGAGGACAGTTGTCCAGTTCTCAAGCGGTACTGCTCAGTGAACAAGTGGCAGAATTTCAGCTACCCTAGTGACGTGAGCCTCATTGAGACGGCGAATCACGTTGCTCACATTGGTCGAGTCTCTCAATGTAGCTATGTGTGTTTCGAAGAGGTTGTAATAGCATCTAAATAAGCGATGATATACCACGAATGTATTGTATACTATTTGTAGGTAGTGAGAATGAACGAAGAGTTTGTGAGTATTGATGGATTACGCAAGTGGGAAGCGGATGGGGTGCTGATTCCCGAACGCACTCGTGACGTACTCCATCAATGGTTGGGTAGGGATGGACACGAATCCCACACTACTACATGCCTTGTGCCGCATCCACCCTGACGGCAACCCTGCGGCGTTTACGAATGTGACAGAAGTGATTGAAAAAACCTGACAAGAGAAAGCGGGTAAGGTTCTTGATGCAAGAGCAAGTAGATAAATCAGTCAGCATTGGAAAATCAGGAACCTATGTATTACTAACACTCACTGCGATTTTTTGGGGCAGTGCATTTGTATTTTCAAAAGTAGCTGAAAATTCGGCTCCTCCTGTGGTCGCTGCTTTTTTTCGATTTGGTCTCGGAGCGATCTTGGGTGTGGTGATGATGCTTGTTCAAAAGGCGCGAAACCCTAATTTTGTCGCTATACCAAAAACAGCCTGGAAAGACACAATTATTTTGGGCCTGGTGGGTGTGACAGGCTATAATTTATTCTTTTTTGGCGGATTGTCTTTATCACAATCCTCCGATGGGAGCATGATTATCCCCACGCTGAGTCCTGCGATCACCATCATTTTGGCGGGGCTTTTCTTAAAAGAACGATTCAGGAAAAATCAGACGATTGGACTTTTTATAACGTTAATTGGCGCGATGATCTTCTTTTCGGCCATTGTGTTTTTGCGCACACCTAGTGGCATGCATCGAATGATCGGGGACGGAATGTTTCTTGCGTCAGCCGTATTGTGGGCGATTAATACATTGCTAAGCAAGCGGATCACCAGTCGGGTAGATCCGTTCTTGGTGATGACGTATGCGATGGTGTTTGGATCGATTGTGCTTGGCGCGATTGCATTTCCGCAATTGATTCATCTGAATTGGTCGAGTTTAAGCTGGGGATTTTGGGTGAACGAAGGGTACCTTGCGCTCTTTTCTAGTGTGCTTGCCAATTGGTTTTATTATCTAGGCGTGCATCGGATTGGGCCATCACGCGCTTCTGTGTTTATGTATTTTGTGCCAGTATCCGCGCTGATTATCGCCGGATTCGTGCTTGGTGAAACCTTGACGATGACGCAGTTGTTGGGGGCTGCATTGATGATGGTAGGGGTTTGGCAAATCAATCGCAAGAGCCGTTCCAAAGTCGTGAACACGGAAAATAGCATGTCCATCGATTGATCCATTTGATTGGCTTTAGTGTTCCTAGATTACTCTAGAAAATCTTCTGGTGTCTGAATGAAGACGTTAAGCTTCTTGAAGTCCTTTACGTTTTCACTAATGACGTGCGCTGGTGTCACGGCTTTTGCATGTTCAGCGATGAATGCATCTGCAAAATCAATGCCTTGTTTTGCGTATTGAGCGAGTGCTCGTTCAATGACATCCTTTTCCTCCATCTCAATTCCTTTAATATTAATAAATGACGTAAGAGCGGCGGCAATCTCTTCTTTTTTACGACAAAATTGTTTGCCCATCAACACAAACACACATTCAGAAATTACTATTGGTGTGATCTTCAATGTGATTTTGCCTGCCTGCGCTTGTGCAACAAGCTTTTGTACAGCAGGAGAAAATTCTGGGTGATGTCGTAAATAGTAAATAATTACATTTGTGTCTAGCCAAACGAATTTGTTAGCCAAAAATAATTTCCACCTTTCCTCCGTGCAGCCATCATCACATGTGGTCCTTTTTCGTCCAATTTGAATTTAAGATTTCTTCTGTACGTTCTTCCCGCGCTGTATGGATATCAAGCACAAACTGACCATCGTCTTCTGGTGCGTTAAAAATGCCGTATAATTCTTCGGCACTCAAAAATTTCATGGGTTCCACCATTAACACCTCATTGTCATAAATGAACCTCAATTGGTCACCCTCATTGACGCCCAAAATACTACGAATCTGGGCGGGAATAGTGATCTGTCCCTTGCTAGAAACTTTGGAAGTGCCTTCAATGACCTTTGATTTTACGTTTGCATGTGACGTATTCAGTTTCGATATTTTTAACATATTGGTCGTCTCCTCCATGTTTTGATCGTAGTCATTGTTGACTGTCATCGCAATTCCCACCTTTAATTTTATTCTTACATTTTATCAATGTAAAGGATCGATTGAAATCCTTACATCACCATATTCTTATTAATTGATTTTGATAGTAGAGTATCTAAAAACAGACAATTGTGATAAGATGAGGATATTAAATAGAGTGTCGAATTTTTCTACGAGGAGTATGCGAATGATGGTAGACAATAATGAATCAAACGACAAGAGTACATCAGTGCCAACACGAAAAATAGGTGTAGTTGAGGAGCAAATTGGCAACTTAGGTGCAAAAACGGGCAGTGTCGTGGACAAGGTGATGGCGGCACCAGATAATTTGCTGCATTCTGCCATGTCAACTGCAACGGGTGCAGTTGATAAAGCGGCTAAGGTAGCAAGTGATCTTGCGCATGGCGTGGCTAATCGTTTGCATCCAGATTCTGATAAAAAGTAAATGATGACTACAATTGTGGAAATTGATCCAGCTTGCCTGATGGCGGCTGGATTTTTTGATTCATCCTGTAGACAAGGTGTATAATTCCTAAAAAATACATATTTATTCTATGGACGGTGACTGTGCGTTGGCTGATAAACAAAAAATCTTAAGTGAGATCCGACTGGTGCCTTTGCTCATCACGGCGATGGTAGGTATCGACCTCTGGTTCATTCGGGCACCAGCGGGGGTCAGTATGCAGGCGTGGCATTTGTTGGCGATTTTCGTAGCCACGATTCTTGGCTTTATCTTGAAACCGCTGCCGATGGGTTCTGTGGCCATCTTTGGAATTGCCGTCACCATGGTCACCAACACGCTCAGCGTCAAAGAAGCATTAAGTGGGTTTGGCAATACCGTCATTT
>JAJZCJ010000355.1 GCA_021846145.1 Bacillota bacterium | reverse complement strand
GAACGCGCCGTTTGCAGCATGGTTAATAATTTCGCATTTTGATTTTTCCATTTCATCCATTTTGCTTGTATTTGCTGTAAGTTTTTTTCGGCCAATTGATTTTTTTGCTGCACCTGCGCAAGATTAGCCTGCAACCCAGCGAGTGTTTTAATAAAATTAGTAGATGGCGCAGCAGTATCGCTGACAGTAGGTGTACCCATCCCTGACTGCGCAATCAGCCACATCGGAACAGCGATGCTGGCACCTCCAGCTAAGAGAATGAATCTTTTTAACCACATGGTAAACTCAACCCCTTATGACTTCTCCCGAAGCTGAATTTTTTTTGATTGCGCGCACAGGTCTCACCCAATGCCGCCACAGATACAGTCCCATGACCATGATCCCTGTAAAAACATAAAGGTAATAAAAACCTATCACATCTGTGCCTGCAAATAGCCCATGTAGCCACACCACTAACCAGATAAAAGGAGCCATGCGATGAACCTTCATCCAAGTGCTGCGAAACACACCTGGCCAAAGTGCTGTCAATAACACGATCAACAGCAGCCCTAATCCCACTGAACCTAACAACATAGCATATGGTCGATAATGTGCATGTAAGGGCAACAGAATGTTGATAGGCAGTACCCCAGATTTTGCATCTAATATGGTAAACACGAGATGTGTGACTAGTAGTGACAAAAAGACAGGAATGAGCGCCTGATGCAACGGCAGCACAGGTTTTGATACTTGCCAAGTATCTTTATTGCGAGGATGGCTAAGTACCAATCCCACGACAACGATGATCGTTACCATCACATAAGCAGAAATCGCAGCCGCCCTACTCACCAGCCAGAAAGATTTACTTGCGTAAAGTGGATTGTGCGACAGCCCCCATACAACAAGGCTCGTGAGCAACGCCATCACAAGCCAGACCATTAGCCACACCCCAAGTGGTGCAGAGGGCTTAATCGACCGACGAAACTTATTTTTTTGCTCAGAACGTGATACCACCATACCTTACCCCTCACCTTGTATTCATTGAGACAAGGATAAACGGTAAAAATGATATCTAGATGAAATTTTCATTAATATTTTATTTATGTGCCGGCAACCACACCTTAAACGTAGTTCCGGTCCCTAATTCACTCTGTACCGTCACTTTCCCACGATGACGATCAATGATCCACGCCGCAATGGCCAAGCCAATTCCACTGCCTTCTTGGTAAGATGCCGTTTTAATGCTGCGAAAAAAACGATCAAAGATATGCGGAAGATCTGCTAGCGGAATTCCCACTCCCGTATCCTCAACTATTAACTGCCAGCCCTGACTTTGTGGTTGTATACTCACACGCACTTGTCCATTTTCCACATTGTATTTTATTGCATTCTCCAGCAATATGACCAACAACTGCCGCAGTCGCACTGGGTCACCTTGTAACTTTGCAGAGCCAGATGATTCAATGAGGAGACGCACCTTTGTCATCTCACCAAGAGCTGTCAGCGCAGCGATAACTGTCTTTGCAATTTCATAAAGATCCACCGTCTGCCAATCCATATCTAAAGTCCCAGATTCCATTCGTGCTAGCGTAGACAAATTACCCACCAGACTTGATAAATAATCCACTTCGTCCAACCCGTCTTGCAAGGCACCTCGTATCACAGGCAGATGATCCTCACCCAACGTCAATTCCAGCGTACCACGTAAAATAGCCAGTGGTGTCCTCAGCTCATGAGCGGCATCATTGACAAAGTTGCGCTGTCTTGCTAGCGCATTGCGAATAGGAATAAGCGCACGACCCGATAGTATACGCGTGATCAGCACAATAGCTAGTAAACTGATCACCCCGAAATAAAGATCAATTAGATATAGCTCATGCAGTGTTTTTGTCATCCCAGCAAGCGAACTTGCGCTAGCTAAATAGCCTACATAATGTTGGTTCTTAAATAATGGCATGGCACCTATCAAAACGGTAGTATCGCCAATACGAGTAGTAAAAAAATTAACATTTTTCTGATGGGACAAAGAGGTTCCCGCGTGTAGGATCAAACGCGTGATGATGCTCGTATCGCTGACAGGAGACAAACCAGTCCGTAATACCTGTCCTTCACTATTGACCACCCATACCGCATCCAGTTCATGAGGTGCTTGATCAGAGGATGGAAAGTGGTGGTCGTGATGATCATATGTCAACAAATCAAGTGCTTCATTTGTTCTTGTTTCCCATCCCTGCTCAAGCGTTACTTGATTTTGATACATCAGTTGATTTTTTAGCACATAAAAAGTCCCAGCAGCTAACCCTGTTCCAAACAACACAAAAGCGGTGACCAGCCACATGACCAACCGCCACTGAATCTTGCGCAGCATTTTCTTTTCCGAAACCATCATCGTCTCTATCATGGCGTCATTTTATAGCCCAATCCGCGAACTGTTTGGATAAGCGCTTGATCTTTTGTATTTATTTTTTGACGAAGTCTCACCACCAGCGCATCGACCACATTGGTCATTGGTACTTCATCTGACCCCCACACACGATCCAAAATTTGTTCTCTGGAAAGTATACGATTCACATTGCGCATAAAAAATTCCAGCAAGGCAAATTCTTTTCTCGTCAATTCAATGCTCACACCACTTTTTTTCACCTCAAACAAATGTGGGTACATGGCAAGATCACACACTTGTATCACACTTTCATCAACAAATTGCTTCGGCCTACGCGATAGTGCTTGAATTCTCGCATCGAGTTCCAAAAATGAGAACGGTTTAGTCAGATAGTCATCAGCACCTGCAGCAAAACCCTCCACTTTATCTTCCACGCTATCACGAGCCGTCAACATAATAATAGATGAATTCACATTTTGATCGCGTAACGCTTTGCAAAGTGATATGCCGTCTAACCCAGGTAATTTGACATCCAAAATAAGCAAATCGTAATCACCATGTAATGCTTGTTCAAGACCCAATTGGCCATGATCTAACCAATCCACCAGATGAACTTTGGATAATCCTCTTTTCAACAGCTTCGCCAGCCGGTAGTCGTCCTCCACCAGTAAAATTTTCACCGAAGAAGACCCCCTTTTCTTACAAAAAAAGAGTCCATACGGACTCTTTTCGTCTCACATTATATTCAATTATAAATGATTAATCTTCCATCGTCGACAAGTCTCCTGTCGGCAGATTTAGCTCCCATGCTTTTAATACCCGTCTCATAATTTTGC
>JAJZCJ010000354.1 GCA_021846145.1 Bacillota bacterium | reverse complement strand
AGGGATTTTCCATGGCGGGATTTCGGGCTAACGATGATCCGCGCAATCAATTATTCCGAGATTTTGTAGATATCGTTTCCGGAGTCAATCCAAAAGTCATTGTTTTCGAAAATGTTGAGGGACTTTTAAGTTACCAAGGTGGAGAAACCTACCGCAACATTATCGAACTATTTTTTGAGTTGGGTTATCACGCCGAAGGGCGGCTGTTACTTGCTAACCACTACGGTGTTCCCCAGCGGCGTAAGAGGGTCATCATTCTCTGCGTTCGCAAGGATCTCGGTGTAATGCCAGCAAACATTTTCCCGAAAGCCATTACACCAGACTTAGAAACACAAGTGAACGCCTTTGAAACCATCGCAGATCTTGAAAATGTAGATTGTTCAGAAACCGCCCAATATAATAGCAACTATACATCGCCAATGCTCCAATACCTAAAGGGTGAAATCACCATTGACGACTTCTTCGAAAATGTTCGTGATACCAGCATCGTGGAACCCGATGCATTCATAAAGAGTGAACAACTCTCGATATTTACAGCTTCCTGATGATCCGAGCTTGAACTCTTTTCATGAACTCGATGGCTTTTTGTTTCACCATCGGTGAAGCCATTCCTGAATTGATATCAGCGCATATCTTATGCAGAAAATCCAACTCTGCGTAAGTTAAGTCCGGATTGACATTTCGATTTTCTTTTTCGTGATAATCATACACTGTCGTGATTGCTATGCGCTGGTACCGATTTGCTTCATTTTCACTGCGCCCTGTATAATTTCTGGGCTTTTGGTCTAAGATTTCGCCCTTCTCATTGAACGTGTAAGAAAAATCGAAGCTATGATAGTGCGGTTGAAGGAAGGCTTCCACCAGAAATATCTCGCCTCTCTCCGAGCAATTCTGGAGGATGTGATACAACAAAAACATGAAATTGGACATGTTTTGCTTCAAAGCATCACGGTATGCTCCCTCGATTTTTTCTATATTTTTATCATAATTTTCCTTAATGTACTCCCAAATATCTTTTGAATACCAAGACATAGGGTACACGCCAGTCCGCTCAGATGTTTCAATGATCTTCTCGATATCGATTAATTGCAGGCGATCCCGCTTTGCTGAATTAGAACTACTGTCCATAGGTTGCAAAAAGCGAGAATCGTGTACAAATCCTAAAGAAATCGGTCCAATATGATCTGCTGTAGTTTCACGGAAGAAACTGCTACCCATAAACTGATTCGCTGCATGAATGTTACCGTCACTCCAATATTCATAAGCTCGGCGATCCTTGGTGTAAGACTTCAAATTTTCTTTGGATCTACCTTTATCTTGGGAAGCACGGCAACAGCGGTTATATGTATGGAAACCATCAAAGCGGTCTGGGAAATTAGACATCGCGCCAGGTCCTAAACATTTTTTGTTACCCTTGCGGCAGGCGTATTCCAGTGCATCAATAATCTCGTTTCTTGAAGAGTTGTATGGACTAAGATTCAATCCCCCTTTAGTAATTAAAAATTTTGCCAATTCTTCTTTGTTAGTACCGGTTGTTGTTAGTTCGTCCCAGATTTCGTTGATATAATCAAGAGGAGAAAAGGCGGAATCAAATTTTTTATTAAGTGCATTTAAAAAATTAGTGTTCGGGTAATGGTAATATAATGACATCTCTTGACCGCATGTTTGGCAAACCTTCCACTTGGTAGGGTGAACCTCCAGCATAACATCCGCATATACGCCTGGCTGGTATGGTATATCCAACTCGTTTGCTTTATCCAGTGCCCATTTGATTCTTTGCTTTCCAATAGCGGATGTAGCCGTAGCAATCCAAGCATATGATCCATCTGCTTTTTTATCAATACTCAATCCCTCATAGTTTTTGTGATTCACAATCATCTCTATATATTCTAAAAAATGCGGGTGCCAAGTGCGATTTTCTCTTGCCATCTGTACCTCCTGTTTTTCCGCATTTTCATTCAATGATCCGCAGCCCTTTACTGGGATTTACTTCTACAATACTCTTTTCGCAAACACCCTCGCTTCGCCATGAGCAGGTGCTGCAAAGAACCCCGATATCGAGTGTTTGTTTTGATATTGTGATGCGCTTGTGAATTTCTAGCCATGGCAACTGCTCCCCCACTTGGAGGTGCAGTTCAGTGAGTACGGCAACGTCCCGGGCATGGATATTTGCATCTTGGCAATGGGAAATTTGCGTTGAAGGATACTTGTCGCACAAGTCATCTGGTCCCATGACGATCAGTATTTCCGTTTGCGGGGAAACACGAAGTGTTTGGTGTATAAAAGTCATATTATGAGTGAATTCTTCAGAATACCCCATACCGCAGTAGCCAAGCAGACACAAAAGGTGATGCCCTCGTAATCGAAACATTTCAACGGTTCCTTTCGTATTCAATTATGTTCATTATACTGTATCGAAATGAACGGTATTTGATCATGAGTATTCGGAAAGATACACTCTTTGCCAATGGGGCGTGATTTGCGTTAAACTTGTCAATATGGAAGCATACAATTGATTGAGAAAGCGAGGTGGGAACGAGGGTGGCACTCGCCATGCGGTGAGATCTAGCGATCAGAACAGCGTTAATGTTGTGATATGGCCACCCTGAGTGATGATTAAATCTCATAAAACGGCCTGCAAAAAGGCGGGCATTACATTTCGTAAACCAAGCGTGCAAGACGGAGTCGCAGTGTGGAGACTGATTCGAGACACTGGCGAACTCGACCTCAACAGTTCATACTGTTATCGCTTGCTTTCAGATTACTTCAGTGACACCTGTGTTCTGGTGGAGAACGAATATCTATAGCCTAAAATCCCACGTTAATTATACCTACACAGGCTCCTTGATATCGAAGGCTTTATAGATTACCTTCTGTTCTTTGGTTAACGGGAATAAAATACGCTGATCCTGAATGTGTTGCACTCTCAGTTTTGTTAAGATAAGTATCATCTTTTTCATGGTCATTCTCTTGTGCAAATGGGACATGAGGATCAATGCGATAAATCCGATGAATACCTTGTTTTGCATGCTGTCGTCCCTGTACACGCGAAGGCGCCCCAAATCTAGGTTGGCTTTCAATCGCAGGAACCCTTTTTCTACGACATCTTTCTGCCGATAGATGGAGAGCGCCTCCTTCGCATCGGCGACATCATTGCTGACAACGACGAGCCATCCTGCTGTTTCCAGTTCCTTCGCCA
>JAJZCJ010000353.1 GCA_021846145.1 Bacillota bacterium | reverse complement strand
TTAAATGTAAATTCAACTTTTGTTGACCCCTGTAGACGGTAACTGTGACCACCTGCCCAGGCTTGTACCCATTCCACATAATGGTGCGCAAATCAGAAAACCCTGTGACCTTTTTACCGTCAATGGCCACAATCACATCGCCATGCTGAAGTCCTGCCTGCTTTGCTGCAGTACTGGTCACTTTGTACACCCACACACCATAGTTCACGGGTACATTAGGTTGATATTGTGCAGGCACCGCTGACAAAGACTCTGCTTCGACGCCAATAGCGGGATGAAGCGCATGGCCAGTCGTCATGATCTCATTGACAATTGTTTTTACTTCATTAATCGGAATAGCAAAACCCATTCCTTCAAAACCTTTTGCTACGATTTTTGAACTGTTGATGCCCACCACTTGTCCCTCAATATTTGCAAGTGGCCCCCCACTATTACCCGGATTAATGGCCGCATCCGTTTGTAACACTGTTTCTTCCCCAATCACATTGCCAGTGGCATCATCAATCACTGGCATCGTACGCGACGTGGCACTGATCACACCTGATGTTACCGTGTCCGCAAAATCAAGCCCTGCTGGGTTGCCAATGGCAATCGCAGGTTCCCCTGGTTGCAGGGAAGAAGAATTGCCAAACTGAGCCACATCACTTGGCTTAATATCAGAAGAAGGAATTTTTAATACAGCTAAATCCGTATAAGGATCGTAACCAACCACAGTAGCATAGACGTGTTTCTTACTATGCAAGACAACCTCTACCTTGGATGCGCCTTGAACAACATGATAGTTGGTGACGATATAGCCTCTGGGATCAAAAATCACACCTGATCCCACGCCCTCCTCTTGCAATGTGCTCCCAGGCATTCCGAGCCCGGATGAGCTTTGCACTGTTTGAAAATTAACCACGCCCACAACCGAAGGAATCATCTTTTTGACTGCTTGGACAATTGCATCGCTGGTTTGTACCGTCACAGGTCGTATCGGATACGTTGTCGTTTGTAAATTAGCATCAGACAGCGACGGGGAGACGATTACATTGTTTTGCAATAAATAAGGAACCACCAGCATCGTTGATGCTGATCCTACCACGGCAGAGACAACGATTACACCAACCCACTTAGCAATCGATTTTGTCCTGCCTGCCTTGGAACTGGTACTGCGATAATTGCCATCATCGTAGTGACCCACGGGCACCACCTCCGCATCATCATTATTCTATGCTTACTATTTAACAAACTCACCTTGCACTAACCTGAAATTTGCTCGGCCGAACCGCAGCTAACATGGTAGGTTGACGAGGATTTGTCATATTAATGGTCATTCGCTCTTCTGCTCCCCGCAACCTGTCATGCAATCCCTTAGTCACCGTTTGCACTGCAAGTTCTGGCCTGTTATTTTCTTTACTCAAATGCGCCAAATAAACTTGTTCCGTATCTTCAGAAATGACATCGCCTAAAAATTCACTGGCACTATCATTGGACAAGTGCCCCTTATCGCCAAGAATGCGCCGTTTTAAGTGCCAAGGATAAGCCCCCGTGCGCAACATCTCCAAATCGTGATTGCTTTCCACAATAAACGTATGAGCACCGCGAGTCACTTCCCTGATGCGGTCATTGACATATCCGAGATCTGTAGCTAGTACTAACTTATCTTCCCCATGGTAAAAACAAAATCCTAAAGGTTCTTCAGCGTCATGAGAAATTGCAAACGGCTCAATGACCAATTCCCCAAGCGTAAACACAGTACCTGAACGAATGTGGCGTGCTTGTACCGCTTCCTCCTCTTTCCAAAGCTGTTGTACATTACCCCATGTTCCTGCTGACATGTAGATGGGAACATCCCACTTTCGCACTACCGCAGCTAATCCTTTGATGTGGTCGCTGTGTTCATGCGTCAAAACAACTGCCTGTAGCTCACTTCCACTCACTGCGATTTCTTGAAAAGCAGCCTGTAGTTGACGAATACCCACACCCGCATCCACAAGTAACTTAGTGGAACCCGCCTCGATATATACAGCATTGCCTGTACTTCCGCTAGCTAACACACTAAACTTCATAGTAGAATTCATTGATTTTGCACACTCACTTCCCCATTTAACGCATTCACATAAAAAAATCCACGCGTGCTAGCTATCCGCCATACCGGACTCAAATAACCTGTCGAGCCCGTACTAATTCCCGATGAATACCCTAATTGCATATCCTTAATTGTATTATCGACCTCTAATTGCGCCTTGTCCATATTAGATGCCAATGCCAAAAGTGCATTCGCCGCACTCATTACAGTTCGCGGATAGATTGATTTCCCTATCCCCACATATGTTTGCATGATTCTGATGATCTTTCCATGCTCAATCACCACAACAAGTGGCGCACTGTAAATACCAAGATTATTCACCGTTTCTACGTACTTTACCACGCCCGTCTGATGTGACAAATGTGTGGACAATAGTTGGTAGTCAATAAAATTATAGACATGCCGCAATAACCATTTATGCAGACCATCTAAGTGTTCACCTTGCTTCATCACTTCCACAGCCTGATTTCGATCAAACGTGATGCGCACCTGATCCGGTGGAACCCATTCAGCACGTCCCAATGAAGTGTGAACTTGAAAAGGAGCACGAGATGCCGATTTTTTACTCGCCGAAATGCTTAATTCGGCCACACTCGTAAACCAAGCTGGCGACAGGCTTACCATAGTCATTGGCAGTGTAGATGGATTGCCCGGCAACTGGGCATCCATATTAATGCCATGCTCAGCAAATGTTCGCTGGATATTGGCAAGCTGATCAGAAAATGGTTCTGTATAAATAGACACTGACGAACCTAGCACCAACCATTGACGAGCCAAGAATACATTCAATCCCAGAAACACCACAATGAGAAGAATTTTCACCTTCCCGAAGTCCATTCTTCACATCCCCGTCCCTGAGAAAATAAGTCCTGTTTGCGCATCAAGGTACACGGCTGGCGCGTGACGATATACTAATCGATATACCGGAATCACATCAACCAATTGTTTATTAATTCGTTTGGTGCCGTATCCCAATGTAATATCTTCAAGACCAGAGAACCGCTTCGCAGTGAGTCTAGATAACAATTGAACGCCCGACAAAATCTGCTGTCCTTGCCCGCTTGTTTCAATCCCAGGATAAGAGAGTGAGTGCCACAAACCCGTTACCATGCCATTTTGAACCTGCACGCGGATT
>JAJZCJ010000352.1 GCA_021846145.1 Bacillota bacterium | reverse complement strand
TTGCCTGGATTCATAATGTGAAAGGGATCCATCATCGTTTTGATCGAGCGCATCATTAGATAAGAAGCACCGTGCTCCGCCATTTGGTATTTCATTTTGCCGAGACCAACCCCATGTTCACCTGTACAGGTGCCGCCGTGAGAGAGGGCATTGCTCACCAACTGTTCATTGAAATCTTCTGCTTTTTGCATATCCTCTAGATTTTCGGGATCAATGGCGAGGATGGTGTGAAAGTTGCCGTCACCTACATGTCCTGCGATGGCACCAGACAGAGCTAGTTCTCCCAGCAATCGTTGGGCGTACTCTACTGCTTGCGGGAGCTCGGATAGTGGCAAGCAAACGTCGGTCACCATCTGTTTTTTGCCAGGATACTGTGACAAAAAAGCGGTCGCGGCAACATGCCTGGCTTCCCACAGGCGGCGGCGATCTTCCTCGTCCTTTTCGATAGCAAAGGAAGTGCAACCATCCTGATCAACAATCTCCTTGACCCGCTCGATGTCGATTTCTAGGCTCTTTTGATTGCCGTGAAATTCAAAGAAGACTGTGGGAACTTCCGGGTAAGTTGTTTTTTTATAAAAATTGACACCGCGCACGGCTGCAGGATCGACTAACTCCATCCGCGCAACAGGGATGCCTGTTCCCATGATTGCCGTCGTGGCGGATACACAGTCTGCAATGCTAGGGAACGTAGCTCGCGCAGCGATCATCGTTTCGGGAATACCATATACTCGTAGCCAAATACCAGTGATTACACCTAGTGTTCCTTCTGAACCAATAAAAAGCTCTGTCAGGTGATAGCCTGAAGAGGATTTTGCTGCCAAATTGCCAGTTTCGATGACTTCACCACTAGAGAGTACTACTTCTAACTTGCGTACTTGTTCTTTCATTGCGCCGTAACGCACAGTCGTGGTGCCACTGGCGTTGGTGGCTACCATGCCGCCAACGGAGGCGTTTGCACCTGGGTCTACGGGAAAGAAAAGACCGTATTTTTTAAGAGCTTCGTTAAGGTCTCCTCTCGTCACACCAGGCTCGACATGGACAAGAAAATCATCGGGACGAATTTCAATAATTTTGTTCATTCCCATCAGGTCAAGGCTGATTCCCCCATGAATGGGAATGGCATGCCCCTCTAAGCTACTTCCGACTGCAAATGGAACCACGGGAGTTTTGTTTTTAGAGGCATATTGTAATATCTTTATCACGTCCATTTTTGATTTGGCAAAAACGACCACTTCAGGCATGTGCGGTATGTGGTATGATTCATCATGGCTGTGTTGTTCGCGGATGGAATGATTTGTTGACACTTGTTGTTCTGGCAATAGTTTGTATATATCATCTAACACACCCAAATGGCTCACTCCTTAATTTTTCATGGGACTAGTCACCATAATTGTATGATCTATGTCCTATTATAGCGAATTTCACCGTAATGTCTTCAATCAGTCATATGCGGAGCACTGTTGATGAGTTATAATATTGGATGCTAACGTATCTTAGAGGGGGTATCAGGATGGGCAGGCAGCGCATGAGATTAGGGCTGGTGTTGTTTACCGTTGGACTGATGCTTATTGTTATCTTAGTTGTTTTGCAACTTTCGGGAATCATAGGATCAAATCAAAGGGGAACCATGGAGCAGCGGTTACAAACGATTGCATCTCAACTTCATGCTCCTGGTGACACGACGACACAGACTGTAGTTAGTTCCAATGTGCCGGCCGCATGGACGATTCGCAGGCAAATTGCGGTCATGTTAAATCAAGGGCTGAGCAATGCGAAGATTCTCTCCACACTGCAAACAGATTACGGTCCGATGGTACTTGCTAACCCTCCTAATCAGGGGTTTGGCGCTTGGGCGTGGGTGTTGCCGATTGCAGGTGCGGGGGTGGCTGTTGTCGCTGGTGTGTTTTTTGCTTATAAAAAAAGTCGTAATAAGCCGCACGATATGGCGATTGCTGGGGTTGGAGAAAGTGAATCTCCACTTTTGAACGATAAAGAGTGGCGACAGTACCTGTGAGTTTTGACTTTTTTGTGAAAAGTGGTGATGAAAAATGAGTACGCGTGTGAAATTATGGTCAGCCATTGTGTTGGTTGCGCTTGTCATCATCGGACTAGTGGTGATGGGAGTGGCGAGGGCGTCAAGCTATTATCTGACTGTCAACCAGACGTTTCAGGAGCACCCAAAAAGCGGGGAAGTAGTGACAGTAAGCGGGAAGATTACGCCCAACAGCGTGGTTTGGAATTCATCCACACTATACCTGCAATTTGCCATACAGGATCAGGTAGGGGGACGATCACTCACCGTTGCTTATCATGGGTTGCGACCCAGTGATTTTGCCAACGGGTGGCCGGTCATTGTGACGGGAACCGTTGAATCAAATGGTGTGTTGAAGGCTTCAAATTTGCTGATTAAATGTCCTTCGAAATATACGGCTAAAAACTAATAACTGAAATCAGTGCTGGTGTTCACTTTTAAGTTGGAGGGGTGACTGTGATCGGTAAGATTGGGCAGGATGCCTTACTCCTGCTGCTTGTTATTGTTCCTTATGCGTTCATTACCTCCATCCTGTCTGCGCGTAGAATAGACAGTCTGCGCTTGGCGACCATGGCCAAACTAGGCACGGTGCTGCAGTTTGTGTTGACGTTGATTGCCTCATTATCTTTGTTGACGTTGCTTATCACGTTGAATTTCCACTATGCATACGTGGCAGACTATACGAGTCGTGGATTGGAATTGGTGTATCGTATTGCCGCTTTTTGGGGAGGCAATGCGGGATCGTTGCTGTTTTGGTTGTTAATTACCAGTCTCTATGCACTAGTGGTGCGCTTTACACGGCATGAAGGCAGTGAACGAATGTTGCCCGTCGTTTCTGCTGTTATGTCGCTGGTGATTATGTTTTTTGCGATTGTGCTCAATTTCTTTGCTAGTCCATTTGTGACGTTATCTAATCCCCCTACCAATGGGAGCGGGTTAAATGCCTTATTGCAAAATCCAGGCATGACAGTTCACCCTGTCAATCTGTACTTGGGATATGTGGGTTTTCTTGTTCCCTTCGCTTATGGGATGACCGCGCTAATATTAAAAAAATCAGATGCCTCATGGTTGCGTGCGACACGAAAATGGACGCTAATTTCATGGCTTTTTTTGAGTTGCGGAATCATATACGGTGCACACTGGTCATATGAAGAGTTGGGATGGGGTGGCTACTGG
>JAJZCJ010000351.1 GCA_021846145.1 Bacillota bacterium | reverse complement strand
CCCACCGAAGTGTGGTTCAGGACGCGCAAAGTGTCCATTTGGGCAGTGGTAGTTGCCTACTTGTCCATAAATAAAGTAGTCATAAATTAGTTCTTGTCCACAAATCAAGCAAAAAGCACCATCCCGCACATCTGCCCTTACGGAAGCCACCTCTGGCGCATCGATAAACCCGTAATAATAAGTGAGTTCTGGTCGATCCAACCCTAGCGACATGGCCAATGGGTCATCCCCATTCACGATCAACGTAGTACCCGGATAACGAGAGCCTTGCTGTAAAAGACGCAACGTCTGATCCACTTCTCCATAGCGATCGAGTTGATCACGCAACACATTAGTCACAACAATGACGGTCGGATGATATAGAGACGTTATCTTTGGCAGCGTAGCCTCATCCACTTCTAGCACTGCTTTTGTCACTTGCAACTTACCTATCCAATTGCTTGCGTCAAGCATCGTGGCAAGCAGCCCTTGGTGTAAATTAGCGCCACCTCGATTAGTCAGCCACTTGTCCTCTCCGTTGATTAATGCGTACAATAGAGCTGTCGTGGTCGTCTTGCCATTGGTTCCTGTCACGATTACACTAATTTTCAGTTGAGACAGTAATTCTCGCAATAAATTCGGTGCGACTTTCCCTGCGACAAGTCCTGGCAAACTCGTGCCGGAGCGCCTGCCAATACGCAGCAATCCTTTTGTTATCCTACCAAGCCAAAGCCCAGCTAATGAGCGAATGCGCACAAATTTAGCCCCTTATCGATCAAAAATACATTTGCCCTATCCCTGCAGTGAGCAGGAGCACAAGCGCCACCCATAAGGCAGCATACATCCATCCACGCCTGCTTTTACGTTGCAGTTCTGCCTCTTCATTCACACTATAAAAAACCCCATCATCACGATGCCCACCACCAAAACGCGTCATTAAAAGCGCAACAAATAATCCACTAATGCCGATGATCGTCGCTCTGATCGCATAGTTAGCAAAAGTAAACGGTCCAAAAAATAATAAATCTGCAAGTAAAATCATATTCACCATCACATAAATCAGCAAAAAACGAAAAAGAGCCATTTGCCAAGGTTTAAAACCCATACATACCGATCTTCCTCTCGATAGATTACAAAAAGACGTGGCGATCGTCTATACTAAATACTACGTTCTTGTACTATAAGGAGGCAATCAATGAACCGCTTTATGCGCACTGAACTATTAATTGGTAACGAAGCAATGGAACGCTTGCAAGCTGCTCATGTCGCCATTTTTGGTCTAGGTGGTGTAGGCTCATTTACGGCAGAAGCACTTGCTCGCTCTGGCATTGGTCACCTAGTGTTGATTGACAAAGATGTAGTAGATATCACCAATATTAACAGACAACTAATTGCCCTTGATCAAACCATTGGTCAAGCGAAGGTTGACGTGATGGCAGAACGTATTTTACAAATCAATCCCAACTGCCAAGTCAGCCGCAAACAACTATTTTTTGGCGAGTCCACCGCCAACGAAGTCTTTACCGAACGAATTGATTTTATCGCCGATGCGATTGACACCATTAGCGCGAAAATACAACTGGTGCTTGAAGCCGACGCCCGTAGTATACCGATCATATCAAGCATGGGAGCTGCAAACAAACTCGATCCCGGACAATTTCAAATTCTCGACATTAAAAAGACCTCTGTAGACCCGATCGCCAAAATCATGCGCAAAGAACTGAAGCAACGCGGTTTCACGAATCCCCTACCTGTTGTCTGCTCAACAGAGCAGCCACGCAGAACGTCTAAGCCACCAGCTAGTATCGCCTTTGTGCCACCTGTGGCGGGACTGATGCTTGCAAGCTACATTGTGAAACAAATTGCCAAAATTTAAGTTTGAGGAAGATACTCAAGTAACTGCGCTTGACGCAACGCGTTCGTAAACAACGTTGAGGGAGCGGCCAACCAATGTTGACCGCTTGGCAACGTCAATGAATAGGCATGTAACAACTGATGATTAACACCTAACCCGATTTTTCCCCCGTACTTCACGTCACCCACAAGCGGGTGACCGACGCTTTGTAAGTGGGCCCGCAGTTGATGCGTCCTGCCACTAACCAAATCTAAGTGCACCAGCGAATAATCGGCTGTACTGCCAAGCACGCGATAACGAGTGAGCGCAGTGACACCTTGATCATCTGCGGTCACTTTCACCCTCACGGTGCCGTTGGCATCGTGTTCTTTGATGAGACTGGCACGGATTTCCCCTTGACCTCGCCATTCACCCCAAACAAGACCCAAATAAGTTTTCTGTAGCTCGCGTTCCCGAATCATTGCCGTTAGCGTTCGTAAAGTAGTTTGATCTTTCCCAAAAAGCACAATCCCAGAGGTATTGCGATCCAAACGATTAACAGATGCCGGTAAAAATGTGCGTGCTTCAGACAACTCTCCTTTTTGATATAAATAAGCCAAGACCCGATTCACCAAGGTGTCCTTTTGTTCATTAGTGTCCGGGTGTGTCAAAAGACCTGCTGGCTTATTGATCACGAGTAGTGATTCATCCTCAAAGATGATATTCAAGTCAGTTGAAACTCCCACATATTTAGGCTTCTCTTTTTTTAATACCTGAAAGTCCTCATTAGACATCAGTAAAGTTAATTGGTCACCTGTATTCAACAGCAAATCCAACTTGCTCTTTTTACCATTTACTTTGATACGCCCTACGCGAATCATGCGGTAGATACCACTCAATGGCATGCCGGGAAGTGCCTGCCGTAAGTACCTGTGCAATTTTTTGCCACTATCTTCACGTGGAATGACCAGTTCAATTTGTTGATTCACTAGCCACCGGTTCCTCCCCATGCAGTTGACGAACCAAGGAAACTGCAAACTGGTCTTCACGCAAATGTTCTTGCATGATTCGATTCACATCACTTAACTCAATGGCTTCAAGCACAGATAGCGTTTCAAAAATATCTATTCCACGCAATTTTTGTGCAGTGAACACATGCGCCATTCCCTGTGGAGAATCAAATAATGCGACAAAACGACCAATCGCTTTGCGCTTCACCCGAAGAA
This sequence comes from Bacillota bacterium, assembly GCA_021846145.1. The sequence continues at coordinate 184 of JAJZCJ010000351.1, read as the reverse complement.
AATCTGCTTGATCAATGCCAACTTTTGCAATATTCTTTAACGCGTCTTGCACGCGTGCTACTAATTCTAATGGCCGTAAAGAATTACCCCCGAAAATAGAATGTCCATATCGTTCGGTAAGCTCATACTCTACAGTAAATCCCTGATCAGTAAGTCCCTCTTCGATCAACTCATGAAACAGTTT
>JAJZCJ010000350.1 GCA_021846145.1 Bacillota bacterium | reverse complement strand
ATTTGTCCTGCAAAATAAAGATCATCACGCAGCTTTGACTGGTAGGTTGATTGCAATACTTTAGGAGAGTTCAAATAACTGTTGCGATGCATTACTCCATAGCGCACAAATTCAGCATCTGCAAGCCCTGGGATAAGTTGAAACACCTTTTTTTGCTCTCCCCATCTCAAGTGAGTCTGAAACCCAACGATATTGTAAAGAGTGGCTGCTGCGTTGTCTTGTCTTAGTTGCACAACAGCAAATGGAAGTTTACCCGTACGTGGATCTGGTAAACCAACGGGTTTCATCGGTCCAAAGAGTAACGTTTGTTTCCCTCGATTCGCCATTATTTCCACTGGCATACAGCCTTCAAAATAGATTTCTCGTTCAAAATCCTTGGTTGGAGCTGTTTCTGCACTGACTAGTGCAGCGTAAAAAACCTCAAACTGCTCTTCAGATAACGGACAATTCAAATAAGCAGGCTCGCCTTTATCATATCGAGAAGCCTTATACACGATATCCATATTAATGCTGTTATGATCAACAATGGGAGCTGCTGCATCGTAAAAATAATAGGACTCTTCACCTGTTAATTGAAGTAGTTGATGCGAGAGTGTCTCAGACGTTAACGGACCTGTTGCAATGATTGTCACGCCCTCTGGAATCACTTCTACTTCTTCACGCCTGACTTCAATCATTGGATGTCGTGTCAATTGATCAGTAACCATTTGACTAAATACATCTCGATCAACAGCTAACGCGCCACCAGCCGGAACAGCACATGCATCCGCGCAACGAATAATCAAAGAGTCTAGCCTGCGCATCTCTTCTTTAAGAAGTCCCACGGCATTCGTTAACGATGCAGCGCGCAAACTATTTGAACATACTAATTCAGCAAAATGATCCGTATGATGTGCTGCTGTTGATTTCAACCCGCGCATTTCATGTAAGGTGACAGGCACACCCTGCTTGGCAATTTGCCAAGCAGCTTCCGACCCCGCAAGTCCCGCACCGACAACGGCAACCCGATCAGTGTGTGACAACAATAACACTCCTATCCTTTAACTTGTTCCTGATCCTGATGGTGATTATCACAATCAGGATTAGAACACACCTCATTCTCCGCGTCGGACTTGGCTTTCTTCTTCAAAACCATTGGTTCACCACAAATGGAACACATGCGCCCTGTCGGTTTATCCCATAACACGTAATTACACGCAGGGTATCCCGAGCATCCATAAAATACGCGCCGTTTCTTACCCCGGCGCTCCACAACCGGTTTGCCACATCGGGGACAATCGATGCCTACATGCTTCAATATTGGTTTCGCATTGCGGCATTCAGGAAAACCAGGACACGCGAGAAACTTTCCAAATCGCCCATGCTTATAAACCATTCTTCGTCCGCATTTTTCACAGGATTCATCAGCATATTCTTCTTCCAACTGAACATGTTCCATGGTTTCTTCAGCCGTTTTGAGGTAATTTTCCAATCCGCGGTAGAATGAATCCAACATATTAACGTAGTTTTGCATGCCTTCTTCCACGTCATCTAACTGTTGCTCCAGTTGTGCCGTAAAGTCCACATCTACAATAGTTGGAAAAAATTCCTTCATTAAATCAACGACAATTTCACCTAATTCAGTGGGAACAAATCGTTTGCTTTCGTGCAATACATACCCGCGCTTTTGGATCACATCAATTGTAGGGGCATAGGTACTTGGCCGACCAATGCCTAGCTCCTCCATCGTTTTCACAAGACGAGCCTCAGAATAACGCGGAGGCGGTTGAGTGAAGTGCTGTTCCGGCTGAATTACTGGTTGTGGAATCAATACAAGTCCCTCAACTAACGCCGGTAACATGTGGCTTTCTTCGTCTTGATCGTCTTTATCCTCAACGTACACCTTCATGAATCCAGGAAACTTAATTTTCGATCCATTCGCACGAAAAACTGCACTATCTACCACAATATCCACAGTCATTGTGTCAAGAATTGCTGAGGCCATTTGACTAGCAACGAAACGTTCAAAAATCATGCGATACAAACGCAATTGATCTCGACTTAGCACATCCTTCAGTTGATCGGGATGCCACATCAAAGAAGTAGGGCGAATGGCTTCATGGGCATCCTGAGCGCCTTTTTTTGCCGCATATTGTCGGACACTTGTAGATTTATATCCATCACCAAAGTGCTCTGTGATATATTCCAACGCTTCCTGACGCGCCCCTTCAGATACACGTGTGGAATCTGTTCTCATATAAGTAATCAGACCCACTGCACCCACACCAGGCATGTCAATGCCCTCATATAGCTGTTGAGCAACCACCATTGTTTTTTGCGTTCTGAATCCAAGCTTTCTGGCAGCTTCCTGCTGTAAACTACTCGTTGTAAAAGGTGGTGCAGGGTTGCGTTTACGCTCACTGGCTTTGACACGAACAACCGTAAATTCCTTGCCCTCAATTTGCGAGAGTAGGTTATCCACCTCGTCTTTCGTATTTAAATCACATTTTTCTTCACCATAACCGTAAAATTGAGCAGTAAACTTGTCACCAAGGTGCTCACAAAATGCACTGACAGTCCAGTACTCTTCAGGTGAAAATGCACGAATTTCCCGTTCTCTGTCGACGATCAAACGCACTGCTACAGACTGAACCCGACCAGCTGACAATCCGCGTTTGACTTTTTTCCATAAAAGCGGACTAATTCGATAACCCACGAGGCGATCTAATATTCTTCGCGCTTGTTGCGCACGAACAAGATCCATATTAAGGGATCGCGGATGCTTAAATGCATCTTTCACCGCTTCTTTGGTAATTTCATTAAACACCACACGCACAGGCTGACTTGGATCAATATCCAGGCTCTTTGCTAAGTGCCAAGCAATCGCTTCGCCTTCCCGATCAGGGTCAGCTGCCAAATAAACCGCTTTCACTTTTTTACTAGAATCCTTTAGTTCTTTTAAAATATCACCTTTACCGCGAATAGTAATATATTTAGGTTCAAATTCATGTTCAACGTCAACACCCAATTGACTTTTAGGCAAATCTCTCACATGACCCATGGATGCTTTCACTACGTATTTGCTACCCAAGTACTTCGCTATTGTTTTTGCTTTTGCTGGCGATTCCACTATCACAAGATAATCCGCCACTTAGACCCTCCTTGACTCTCGCGGGTTCACCAAATAATAGCACTGTGTAGAGAATTAATGCAAATTATATTAGAACATACCGTCCATCTGATT
>JAJZCJ010000349.1 GCA_021846145.1 Bacillota bacterium | reverse complement strand
GGATAACATGTTTATAACGAAGTGGATTCAGAATTCTTTGACTTGGGATCACGGCGTCCATCGTACGAACCAAATGCCCATTGGTAAATAGCCGCATTGGCGAGTTGTAACCCTGCTGTCAAGATAAGAGGAAGTGCTAAGTCTCCGGCATCAAACAGGTATCCAGAGACTGTCGGACCGATCGATGAGGGAAGTCGCATAGAAAGCGCATTAATACTGGCCGCAAATCCGCGCCGTTGATCTCGGGTCAGACTAGCACTGAGTGCCGTTCGGCTACCCTGCGTGCCCCGATTGATCGCCCCACGAATGATGAATAACACGGATGCAAAGGCAAAGTTGGGCATCCAAGGCATAATGAACATCATCAATGATCCAATCACGCGCATCCACGTAACCGAACGAACCATACCGATCCGCTCCGCGAGAAATCCGTTGATAAGTGAGGAAATGCCCGTCATCAAAAAGCCAACGGACAACGTCATTCCGATAGCTGATGTACTAACTCCATAGCGCAGGCTAAACCAATATGCCATCATTGGACCTGTCAAACCAACAGCTAGCCCATTTAAGGTATTGATGATCGCCAATTTGAAAATCGAACGATTCTCCTGCTTGCGAATCCGACTTTCCCTCTCCCCAACTGATGATTCTGTCTGTCCAGTGACAGGCAAGTTGAGATCAAACGGTGTAGCCTCCTTTGGCTCTTCACGAGTCATGATCAGAATCAACATACACGAGAGCGAGATCACGCCCACCATGATAAAAACCGGGCGATAGGCCACAATCGGCAACACATGTTGAAACAATCCCGGCAAGCCACCAATCACTGCACCGATGGCCATCCCGACAAACCCCGCCGCATTATTCAAGCTAAAAACAAATCCCCGGTCTGCCTGCTTCACATGCCTTGCGAGCCATGCTTGCTCCGCTGGGCCAAATGGTCCTGCAGCCCCACTTTGTCCCCTGCCAAACCCCGCAATCACGATTCCTACAATAAGAATCATCGCGTAAGAGGTAATCGCAGCCAAAACAGCAGAAATAATCGTCAATCCCTCGTAGATCAATAAAAAGGGACGCCGCCCCATGCGATCACTTAGTAGTCCGACAAGCAGGATTAACACAGCCCCTACTAAGCCCGCTGCTGTGGTTACCCCGCCTATTCCCACCCCTGACCAGTGAAGATCTTTTAAGTACAAAGTAAGGTCTACGACCATCGCCCCTTGACCAATACTTCGCAAAAAGCGTATTAGCAATAGGCGTTTGGTAATATGATGCATCGATTTCAAGTTTGACCATTTTACCAAACACGCTCACATTCCTTCGATAACAGAAATAATTTCGAATCCATCATAGCATATATTTTTGTCAAGCGATATTGATAGCCCGAGCAGCCAGCACCGCGACAATAACCAGTGAGATCGACGATTGCGTCATCATGAGAATTTTAATGCGCTTGGACAAGACCAACGTATCAGTGGGACTAAAAGCCGTACTTGTGTTAAACGCTAAAAACAGATAGTCCACAAAAGAAGGCTTCCAATTGTCCCATTTCCCATTTGTTAGTGTCATTTGCGGAAATAGCAAGTCAGATACCTCTACTGCATGAATATGTCGATGAGTGGGCCCCCCTTGATCCATTTCCCAATACCACGTGGTAAAAACGATCACATTAGCAGACCATAAAAGTAACGCATCCTCAAATAGCACTTTTGCGCTGGCACTATGAGTAAATAAAGAGAAGACGAGAAAAATAACACTGCTAAATAATATGATGGTTAACAAAAAAATAATCGCGAGCGAGACCCGTCTGATCCATTGATGATGCTCCATCATCACCGCAATCATTAGTGGAATGATTGCGATCATAACAAGTACCAGAGCCATCCAGCTAGGTCCAATCGTTACATTTTCAGAAAGCACACTCATTAATACGCCAATCAGTAATACCGCAATCATAAAAGGCCACCGCGGAATTCTCACCCCACCAGTCTTACGTTGCATGAACCTATTCACCTCCCACCACTTTCCTCTAATTATTATTGTACAAAAAAAAACCACCCACCTGCTTGTGCAAGTCAGTGGTTTTGTCAATTCATGCAGTCGGTTGATGATGCAAATGGTTCAAATTGCTTTTTTTTACTTCTACATGTTCTTGATGCAACTTTTGCATGCTTAGTGCCAAGAGGAGAAACAGCGGCCCTGAATTAGGATCTGTACCAAGCGGTGTAAGCATCTGCCCAAAGCCTTCGCCTGCCCACCAGATAAAGAGCGCTAAAATCACCGACAGCCAGAATCCTGTACGTCGCGCACCATCATGATTTTTCATTAACAACAAAATGCCTGCTACCCACATAAGAATGGCAAATGCCCAATTGATTAAGAGCGGATGAACGGCCGCCAGTTGATTAAAAGAGTCGACCGAAAACACACCATTCAGTCCTCCCTGTGTAAGAAAAGCAGGTTGCAGTTGCAAAAGTCCACCAATTATCCATAAAACAGCCAAGCTATACCGAGCCACCTCCGCCATCTTGGTGGACAAAAACACTTTCGTATCTTTTACGTCATTTTGCGGCCAAACCACGATTCCTATCAGTCCATAGAGCAAAACGGCACCCGGCGCACCTGTTAAAAAAGTCGCCTGACCAGTTAACATCATGCCAAATCCTTCGGAAAACCACCAGACGAGAGCCGTCCATATAAATGACACAATCAATGTTCCTTTAACCCACCAATTAAAAATTAACATAATTCCAATAAATAATTGTATCATCGCAAATATGAAATTATAGACGAAAATGTGTGGTGCCACCATATTGGCCATCCCAGTAATCGACTGACCAATTCCAAACGGTTGTCCTTGCGCAGTTGGCAAAAGAATTTGGCTGATAAATTGATTAGTGAACATTTGCGGCTTCAATTGCAAAATACCGTCAAAAAACCATATAATTCCCAGAATCCCCTGCAACCATCGCCTAGAAATAGTTGGCATTTAATTAATTCCTCCTTACACTTTTAATTATATGATGCCATATTTAAACGACACACAAAATAACTCTTTCGAGCCATTTTGTGTGTCTAACTTTCGTCATTACAGCGAAGGTTTCTGAGTGGGTAATTTATGTGCATTTAAATTACACTCGACAATCGTGACATTTAAGTGATCCTCAAGATTCAATTCATATGGTGATACTTTTTTATTTTCATGCGCAAGAACCAAAATAACT
>JAJZCJ010000348.1 GCA_021846145.1 Bacillota bacterium | reverse complement strand
CTCGCGTTGAATAGGAAGAATGGAGAAGTTTTCGACGGGAGGACGGACATGTCGATGTTAACCAATATGGCATCGGAACCTGCCGGCCAGGATTATGTGACCATTAAGGGAATAAAAAATGGACTTATTTTCAAACTGGCTGACGATGTGCATTTTGAGAAGGTGCTGGATGCGCTGACTGTCAAATTGGGTAATGGGTCGTCCCCTTACTTTAGTGCTGGCAAGGCAGCCGCATATGTTGATTTTGGTAATCGCGAACTGACGCCAGAGATTCAGGAAGCAGTCGAAAAGGCGTTCGTGGATTCAGGCGTTATTCAAGTGAAGCTTTATGAACAGCCGGTGGCAGAAGAATTGTATGCAAGCAAGAAATTATTGCAACAAGAGCCTTATGTATACAAGGGCACGTTGCGTGCTGGCCAGATCATCGAGCATGATGGTGACGTAGTGGTGATTGGCAATGTCAATCCAGGGGCACACATTATTGCGTCTGGAGACATTTATATATTTGGCAGGTTGCGGGGCTATGTTCACGCGGGGGCATCAGGGAATGTGCAAGCGATTGTGGCTGCAGCTTATTTTGAACCGATGCAGGTCCGCATTGCAGCAGTGATTCGCAGGTCGCCTGAAGCGTATGCGCATCCGGCCGAGATGGAATTTGCTCATCTTGAAGGAGATCAGATGGCAGTGGAGAAGATGTCTTTTTTACAACACTTTCAATCGATTGCAGTGTCGGATCGTGCAGTGATTTAAGGGGGGAAGGTCATGGGCGAAGCGATTGTCGTGACTTCCGGAAAAGGTGGCGTTGGTAAGACCACCTCGACTGCCAATATTGGTACGGCACTTGCCCTGTTGGGCAAAAAGGTATGCCTAGTCGACACGGATATTGGACTTCGTAATCTGGATGTGGTGATGGGGCTTGAAAACCGAATTATTTTTGATATTGTCGACATCGCGACAGGAAATTGTCGAATTGAGCAGGCGTTAATTAAGGATAAGCGCTTTGATCAACTGTATATGATTGCAGCAGCACAGACGAAGGACAAGCTCGCGCTCAGTACTACGGCGATGCAGGCGATTGTACATGCTTTAAAAGCGGATTTTGACTATGTGCTGATTGACTGTCCTGCTGGCATTGAACACGGGTTTCGCGTGGCGATTACGGCGGCAGATCAGGCGATTGTCGTGACGACGCCTGAGCAAGCGGCGGTTCGTGATGCAGATCGGGTAATTGGGTTACTTGAAGCAGAGAAAATTCCACCAGCCAAACTAATTATTAATCGCATACGGCCGCATATGGTAAAAAGTGGGGAAATGCTTGATATTGACGATATTATTTCTGTTTTATCTTTAGACTTATTAGGTATTGTTCCAGATGATGAGCAAGTCATTAAAAACGCCAACCACGGTGAACCAACGGTGGTCAAGCCGGATTCTAAGGCTTCACAAGCCTATCGCAACATCGCTCGGCGTATTTTGGGTGAACCTGTGCCGCTGATGAATTTACAAGAACAGGCTGGATTTTTTAAACGCATGAAAAAAATGATGGGAATTGGCTAGGATCACACATTGAAGTTCATAGAACCCCTTTTTAGCGCATAAGTTTTCTGGGACGAGTGGTTATGTCGTTCCTGCGCAAAGGGGGCTTTTTTTGTGGAGAATCCTTATCAGATTAAATCACAACAAGAGGAAATTAGGCCGGAGTATTCTGTGTCTCCTGATGATGATCTTTATGGTTCGCCACGTTCATGGACAGGGTTTCAATCAAAAGTCGCCGTTTCTAAAGATGGAACTGATCGGTTGACGGGCAAAGCACGTAAAAAGCGCAGCCATCGATCATCTCGTGGGGGATTTCGCAGTGCTGCTTATGACACTTCTGAAAGTTCCCTGACTCAACGTTTTTTTGTACAAGCGATAGGGGCAATGGTGCTTTTTTTTGCCATGTGGATGTTTTTTCATAGTGACAGACCGATCGCACAAACGATTCAAGGTTTTGTCAGGAATACGATGAAAGTCGATTACTCAGCCATTGCGCTGCCTCCTGCACTCGCTAGAAATTTTGGCAAACTACCATCGTCTGCCGTCACGGTACTGTCTATGCAAACGCCGAAAATTACGTTTGTACGTCCCTTATCGGGGAAAGTCATTCGGTCTTTTTCTGTCGTTAATCCTGATGTGGTAATACAGGGACATGACGGTGCTCATGTGGTGGCTGCGGCAGATGGACTGGTGGTGAAAGTCAGCGAAAGCCAGGCAAATGGCAACTTTGTCGTGATTGATCATGGCAGTGACGGACAGACCTTTTATGCTCAACTGGGTACCGTGTTTGTCAGACCCCAAGAGTACGTGGTATCTGGGCAAATGTTAGGGGTGCTCGCCGCTGACAAGACGGATCTCACATTTGGCTATATTTATAAAGGGGCGTATCGCAATCCACTTCAGCTGTTTCAAACGGTAAAATGATGTGAAAAAGTTGCTTTTTTCAATTCGCTTGCATCCGCTTTTTCTGCTTTTGCTTGTGTATGCCCTGTTTGGTCATTTTTTTTTGACGGTAATGCGACTATTTGCGGTGGTGTTGTTGCATGAAATGGGTCATGCTTACGCTGCCGTGCGCTTAGGCTATACGATTGAGTCGATTGAGTTGTATCCGTTTGGCGGCGTTGCGCGTTTAGGTGGTAAGCATATAGGATGGAGTCCTAGGGATGAGGTAATTATTGCGATCAGTGGGCCGCTAGTCAATCTAGTGTTGGCGCTTTTGACCATGTTGTTGATGGTGTTGGGATTGCTTTCAGTTGAAGTGGCGAAACCATTTATTGGAATGAATTTCACATTATTGTTTTTCAATCTACTTCCTGCGTTGCCACTTGATGGTGGTCGGATCGCCAGAGCTGGTTTGTCGATGAGTCGGGGCTTTGAGGCTGCTACGGAGGTGCTTACTCGTATGTCATTTGCACTTTCCGTTGTTTTGGTGGCTTTAGGTGGCGTGGCGCTATGGCTTGGGTATCCTGAAGCAGGAATGCTGATGTTGGGCGTGTTTTTGCTTGTGTCGGCGGTGACGCTGCATCGCCAGAACCGTTATGACATGCTTCGTTTTTTGGATCATAAGCGCAGAGAACTACCTGCGACGCAAACCTTGCGTACGCTGATCGTAGATGAACAGATGGGAATTGGCCAAGTTGCCTCCCAATTTCTCCCTGGCGCTTATCATATTATTTATTTGCAAAATAGGCATAC
>JAJZCJ010000347.1 GCA_021846145.1 Bacillota bacterium | reverse complement strand
GGCAGATTGCTTGGTTTATATAGTGAAGCTTGCCAATTATACGGGTATTGACCTTGAGCAAGCTTACGTGCAAAAAATGCGTTACAACATTCTACGGGAATGGGTCGAGTAATGGCGACTACTGCGTGATTTCAGGGAGGAAGGATACATTACGTATGAAGATTAGGAAAGCGGTGATCCCTGCGGCGGGCATGGGTACTCGATTTTTGCCTGCCACAAAGGCTCAGCCAAAGGAAATGTTACCACTTGTGGACAAGCCAGCCATTCAGTACATTGTAGAAGAGGCTGTCGAATCAGGCATTGAGGACATTTTGATCGTGACAGGGCGGTTTAAGCGAGCGATCGAAGATCATTTTGACCGCTCAATGGAACTAGAGATGCACCTAGCTGAGCATGAGAAGCATGAAGTGTTAGAAGTGGTGCAACAAATATCTAATTTAGCTAATATTCATTACATACGTCAACCTGAATTGCGAGGCTTAGGCCATGCTATTTTCATGGCAAGATCATATGTCGGCAATGAGCCTTTTGCCGTTTTGCTAGGTGATGACATTATTCATTCAGAAGTACCTGCTTTAGTGCAGTTGTTAGATGTATATGAACGTTCTCATACATCTGTAATTGGTGTTCAGGAAGTGCCATGGGAGAATGTATCGAGTTACGGAATTATTTCAGGAAATAGTTTGGATGGAATAAAATACAACATTAATGATCTTATTGAAAAGCCAGCGCGTGAAGATGCGCCTTCCAATTTGGCGATTGTTGGTCGCTACATCATTCATCCTAGTATTTTCTCTATCCTAGCAGATACGGCTCCTGGTAAACAAGGCGAAATACAGATTACCGACGCGCTGCATACGCAAATGAACATAGAAGGTCTTAACGCCTGTAAAATTGAGGGCTTGCGTTTCGATATTGGCGATAAACTTGGTTATATAAAAGCCACCATTGGCTTGGCGCTGACCCGGCCAGACATGCGTGAACCTGTATTGAATTATTTACAAGCCCTACTAGCGGATGAGCCACGAAATGGGGTCTGATTGTTGGAAAGCCAAACCAATTTTCTGCGCACGCTGAGAAGCCTTGATGGCAAACCGTATAGCGGGTATAAGGAGTTAAAAGGAGAGTATCACCTTCATTTCTATGAGTTGGTAATCGATCATGTGCAGGCTGATCCTTTTGCTCCCCCGTCAAGAATTCGAGCGAGAGTGCCGATGGATCTGCTACGCTTAAGTGACGTTGATTTGCATAATAGCGAGCAGCGAATTGCCATTGAGGATTTCTTGACGCGAAGATTGGTGTTGGCTTTATCTGAACTTGGTGCCAAACGCAGGGGTAGTGGGCGTAGTGGTTCAATCATAGTGGCGGTACCAGGACAAGTGGTGTTGGCTCGAAGCAGTGTGATGATGACGCCGGATTCAATAGAAGTGCGGATGTCGATTGGATTGCCTGCAAATGGCCGTAAAATCAGAGCAAAAGACGCTGAGGCCATGTTATTAGAAGATCTACCGTTTGTGTTTGACTTGGCCTTCTCGCGCAGTCAGTTTCCATTTGATAGGTTGCAGGCACACATTAATTTATATAGTGACCAATGTGCATTAAGGAAGTCGCTCGCTGATTCTGGCCTGATTGCTTTTATCGGTGAAGGATCAGTTTTGGCGCGCAAAAGTGGTGTCAGTGATTTACCGATGGATGATAATATAGCTGTACAGTTTCACAGTCCGGAAAGTTTGCGTGTAGTGAAAAAACTGCCAAGTGGTCGGACAGTTAGTGGGATGGGGATCAAAAAAGGCGTCACACTGATTGTTGGTGGCGGTTTTCATGGGAAAAGCACCTTATTGCATGCGATTGAGCGAGGCGTGTACGATCATGTGGCTGGGGATGGTAGGGAATGGTGTATTACCGATACGCAAGCGGTTAAGATTCGCGCAGAAGATGGCCGCAGAGTCAGTCGCGTTGACATATCTGGATTTATTAATCACTTGCCCCGAGGAAGATCTACCACCACATTTAGTACACAAGACGCCAGTGGGTCGACTTCACAGGTGGCGGCGATTGTGGAGGCCATGGAACTAGGTGCGACGGTGTTGCTGATGGATGAAGACACGTGCGCAACGAATTTCATGATACGAGATGCACGGATGCAAATGTTGGTGGTCAAAGATAGAGAACCAATTACGCCATTTGTAGATCGTGTGCGTGAACTTTACGATCAACTTGGCGTTTCGACGATTTTAGTTATTGGAGGATCGGGTGATTACCTTGATGCGGCAGACGTTGTCATTGATATGGATGAATATCGACCGTATGACTATACTGCAAAAGCAAAGGAAGTATCTCGGAGACTGCCTGTGGCAAGAAAAACAGAAGTGATTGTGCCGTTAAACCCCGTACGCACCAGATACCCTCAGCCCCCTCATTTGCAAGATCGAATAGATCGCATAGAAGCCAAAGCGTTTCCCACGCTACACATAGGTGATGAATTTGTCGATCTTAGTGCGCTCGAGCAACTAGTGGATGAAGGCCAATTGCGCGCCATTGCGCTACTTATGCGGTTTGCGCTGGATTCCTATGTGAATGGTACCAGTTCGCTCAGGACAGTGGTGGAACAATCCGTGCAACACGTCTTACAAAATGGGTTTGCATCCACTAGTACATACGAAGGATGTTCCGGGTTCTATGCTTTGCCTAGGGCCATGGAATTAGGAATGGCGTGGAATCGAATCCGCACGTTACATATAAAATAATGTGAATTTTACAATTGTAAAAAGGTATTTGATCACTTGGCGGGTACAGATGCATTAGATCCACTTCTAAATAGGAGGACTGATGTTGATGATCCGCATTGGCAAATTATTACGCACTAGATATAAAGGGTGGCGGACTTTTTCGCTTGTTTTATTGATGATGGTGTTTTTGCTTGGCGGATGTGGGCTGACTGCTAGTGATATTCCGGGGTCAATGCCTGCTGCTGCGATTTCTGGGAATATGACATTATACTGGGGACCGCAAGTAAAACAACGTGCATTAAAGATGATTAATGCGAGTACTTCGTTTTGTCACTTCAGTGTTTATGAATTGGGAGACAAGGATGTTTTACATGCGTTAGTTGCCGCAAAACAACGCGGTGTTGACGTGGAGGTGGTGGTTGACGGTACGGAGTCTCAATCACAGTCAGTGGCTGTGCCATATTTAAAACAGGCTGGTGTACAGATCCGATCATTAACGATTCCTGG
>JAJZCJ010000029.1 GCA_021846145.1 Bacillota bacterium | reverse complement strand
GGAACGCAATAGCTAAGATACCACGAAATGCGACAATAATCAACCTATATGGATTAGTTTTTTTTACTCTTTTGCAGGTGGATCTGGTATGGCCTTCGCTTGGGTCTTGTAGGTACGCAGCAATCCGAGCGCATCATGGAACCAAGGACCACCGTAAGCCACCAGCACCCCAGCGACACTATAATCCAACATACTCGCCACCCATTCAGGCTGCATCGCACTCCAAATGGGACGAAGCTTAAGTAACTGCAAGGGATGCACTTGTGCGAGACCCGCTAAAACAGCCCCATTCACACCGACGAGCAGGTGAATGTTCACACGCCGCAAGGCATCTTCGTAAACCTCATCCCACACCGAATCATTTGGTTTTGCCTTGGCATTCAAGTGCAAGATGGTGATGCGTTTTTTCATTTGTTGCGTAATCGCCTGTGCGCCCGCCGATAGTGCCGCCATCACCGCGAGAAATTGCAGGAGTTCATCCATGCTGATTCCCCCTATGAAATTAGTCACTATCAGCCTACGCTTAGGCATTTGTCCACTAGTACCCTATCAGTCTTTAAATATTGCGCGCAAGGCCCCTAATTTATGATCACATTCGTCCCACTCCAGTTCCGGCACCGAGTCTGCCACAATCCCCGCACCTGCCTGGAGGTAGGCCACCCCGTCCTGATAAACCACCGTCCGAATGAGGATAGCAGAATCCAAGTTGCCCATGTGGTCAAACATGCCAATAATTCCCCCATAAGGTCCGCGCAAAAAATTCTCCGTTTGTGCGAGAATTTGAATCGCCCTAATTTTCGGCGCGCCTGACAACGTGCCTGCTGGAAAAGTGGCAAACACCGCCGAAAAAGCACTTACCTCTTTTGACAATTCCGCCGATACGTGGGACACCAAGTGAAAAACATGCGAATATTCCTCCACTTGCAACAGTTTTTCTACTTTCACCGTCCCAGGCATCGCCACTCGACCCAGGTCATTGCGACACAAATCCACTAGCATCACATGCTCCGCGCGTTCTTTTGGATCTTCGTTAAGTTCCCGAATCAGCCGCTCATTCTCTTCTAGCGTTTTGCCCTTGCCCTTAGACGTGCCGGCAATTGGCTTCATCAGTGCCTTGCCGTTCACAAGCCGCAGTTGCATTTCGGGACTCGCCCCAAACAACACAAAAGCTCCATAATCGACGTAGAACATGTACGGTGAAGGATTGATGATCCGCAATTTCGCGTAAGCCTGAAGCGGGTTGGCCACCCCCAACACCCGCACCCTTTTAGAAGGCACGCACTGGAAAATATCGCCCGCACGTATGTGAGCTTTTAGCTTCACCACCCGGTCTGTAAAATCAGCTTGACTGACTTCTTCCACCCACTCGACCGGTTCCGCTGGTGCCCCCACAGAATGAGGCATAGCGGCTCTAGCTACCATTACCAAGCGCCAAAAATCTGCAGCCAAAAACGGTGTCACGCCGTCTCCAAAATCATGCAAATACACGCTAGTATAATCTGGGTTAACGTGAATCATCACGCGATGCATTTGTAAAAAAATATCTGGCAAATGGCGATCATCTGCGGCCTTGAATTCAATATTTTCCATGTACTGCATCGCTTCAAATCCAAAGTAACCCATAAGGCCAAAAGAAAATGGCGGCAACGTCTCATCCGCGCTAAATTGCGTCAATATGCGTTGCAAGTGTGCGTCCATTTGCCCATCAATCCACTGCGTCCTTGGCTCCTCAAGTTGCCGCAACAAAGACTCATCCCCGCTTAGGTCGAGCTGATTGTTTTTCACCTTGACGTGAACAGCAGGAAATAAACCAATCATCGCTTGGTTAAAAACCGTGTCCTCCTGAACGTGAGCGTCTAACAATGCCACATTCGTACTCCCGTATTCGTGACTTAGCACGGTAAAAAAAGTAAACGCCGAGGTGGTAGTGGGCACCTTGATCACTTGCGTTTTTACTTGCAATTTGCGCATACCCTCCATCATGACACCCCACCACGCACAGATTCCGCCTTTTGCGC
The DNA here is from genome assembly GCA_021846145.1 of Bacillota bacterium. The sequence continues at coordinate 16,533 of JAJZCJ010000029.1, read as the reverse complement.
CTGCGGTTGTTTTGTGATGTGAATAAAATTGCGCAACAATTCCATGCCATAAGTAGTAAGCACACTTTCTGGATGAAACTGCACGCCGTAAACAGGAAGGCTATTATGTTCTAGCGCCATCACCGTGCCATCCTCTGTCAGCGCTGTGATGCGCAGTTCGTCAGGAAATGTGTCAGGATCGACCACCAAAGAATGATAGCGAATGGCTTCAAAATGTGAGGGAATATCGTCAAATAATAGGGAGTTACCGTTGTGAATCATGGTCGAGGCTTTACCGTGCATCATCGTGGTAGCCAGCACCACATGACCACCAAACACTTGCCCTATCGCCTGGTGACCGAGGCATACACCAAGTATCGGTGTGGTTTTTGAAAAATGGCGGATCACTTCCATTGAAATGCCCGCGTCATCTGGCGTACCAGGGCCTGGCGAGATGATGATCCCACTTGGTTGCACCGCCGCAAGCTGAGCCAACGTGACCTGATCATTGCGAAAAACCGTGACTTCTTCCCCAAGCACATACAAATACTGCACGAGGTTATACGTAAACGAATCGTAATTGTCAATCATGACAATCATGTACAACACCATCCTCCGCTGGAAATACAAAAAAACTCAGCGTCAGTGTCGTCTTGCCGAGTTCGCGAACCATATAGGTGCTGTGCTCATCTCAGCTCAACTCTACCAACCTAATCCGGCGCTTCGCTAAATGAGCGCCGCGATCAAAACCCTTAGAAGTAGCATACCGAGAACTAAAACATTCGTCAAGGCCATCACAGACCACGTCATACCCGTCCCTGTGTTAGTTCCCTTCGCCAAAACATTCTCACTACCACCAAAAAACCAAAGTAGAAGACGATTTGCATCGCAGTGGGATTCTCCGCATAGCCAAAAAATGAATGCAAAATGTCCCCTAACACGCTGTTCTCCCTAAGTAAGAAAGCAGAGCTCCACACTGCCTGTTCTTTTGGCAGCCATCCCAGTTGTTGAAAATTTTCAATGCTATCCGCCAACAAACCAGCAGCAAACAGCATCAGTAATCCCCCCATCACATTAAAAAAATAGTGGAGTTTAACGCGTTTGCCAAATACATAAATGGCATAACTAAGCATCAGCCCCATCATCGTGCCAAACACTGCCCCCACAGCAAGCCATAACGGGTTCGTCTGAAAAGCGATCGCAATCATAAACACGACAGTTTCCAGTCCCTCTCGCCCGACCGTAATAAATGCAATCAACGCGATCGCAAACATGGATCCTGTGCTCACCGCCAAACTTATTTTAGCCTGAAGTTGATGGCGGAGATTGCGACCCTGCTGTTTCATCCAGAATGTCATATACGTCAAAACGCCGCAAGCGATAACATACGTGATCCCCTCAATTTGCGTTTGAAGAACGGAGCCGTCATAATGTCGGATCAGCGAAAATATCATCACACCGCACACCACATCCACGACCAATGCCGCACCAATGCCAATCCACACGTCCCTAAAACGATCGCCCCGACCAATTTGTTTTAGATACGTAAACATAATGGAACATATCATCGCAGCTTCTAATGATTCTCGAAAAAAAATAAGCATAGAGGCCAGCAATATACCACCCCGATCTAATCACGACTATTTTTGTCGACTATTACAATAATCATAACGTTTGTCATTCATCGCGTCAATCATGACAGATGTGTCGCACTGAAAGCTTCTGTGCTGCAATCGCTCGCAAAATATGATAACCTATTATTAGGAAGTGAGTATTTTAGGGGGCTATCATGAATGAGTTATACAGACGAGCAGATTCCTTCACTTTTTGTGCAGAATTATTATCCAGATAATTTTTCCCATTGTTATGGCTGCGGCAGGCTAAATGAACATGGCTTACAATTAAAAACACAGTGGGATGGAGAAAAGACCGTCACCGAGTATTTCCCTCGCCCTGAACATTTGGCGATCCCAGGATTCGTATACGGTGGTCTGATCGCATCCTTGATCGATTGCCATAGTACAGGATCCGCATCACTGGCATTGCATCGGCGAGACGGGCATGAGCTTGGCGATGGAGCCGCTGTCCCGCGTTGTGTCACCGCTTCGCTCAAGGTGGATTTTGTCAAGCCAACGCCCCATGGGCAACCGATCATTGTCCGCGGAAAGATTGTGGAAGTGGGCAAGAAAAAAGTGGTGGTTCACAGCGAATTGTACGTGCAAGGAGAACTTTGTGCCCGTGGTGAAGTAGTTTCCGTTATTGCCCCAGAGGGCATGACAAGGTCTGATCTCACGACACACTCCTAAACGTCATCTAACAGTGTCTTGAGCTGGGCAAGATCCGTAAAAGTAGCTAAGTAAAATAACGGGGATTCTGTTTGGTCAAGGATTTGGCGTATTTGGAGCCTTTCCCAATATATCTCCCCATTTTTCTTGCGATTGGCGATTTTGCCCTGCCACACACCTTCGTCTAACAATTTTTCCCACATGTCGTTATAAAATGATTCCGAATGCCTCCCCGATGATAAAATACTTGGGTTTTTTCCCACCACTTCTTCCGGTGTATACCCAGTGACGTAGGTAAATGCACGATTCACTCGCAAAATCACTCCGTGTAAATCGGTAATCACCATGCCTTCATATGCATTTTCCCACACTGCATTGGCAATTTGCACATCCTGCTCTCGCGCCTTCACTTGTGCGAAATCCATCGGGAAGCTAGAAATATTTTCCTCGTACTCAAGATCATCCTGATACCACCCCATTTTATTTTTCCCTGATCGTTTAGTCTGAATCAGCGCGGCATCTGCCAATGTGAATAAATGAGCATTCATCTCTCCATAAGCAGCCCCCATACTCGCCGAGAGTGGGAAGGGGAACGCCGCAAACTGATGTACCGATTCCTTCATCATTTGCTGATACACGTCTTGTGCCATAGCAAATGCAGCTTCCTGATTTTCAAGATCGGAGCAAACGATCACAAATTCGTCGCCACCCCAACGAAATGCTTTCGCACGAGATTCTAATGCTTGGCTGATTTTTCGCCCCATCTCACCTAATACTTGATCCCCGACTTGATGCCCAAATGTATCATTAATGTACTTAAAGTCATCCAAATCCACCACCATTAATACTCCTTTTGTCCCGTGAGCTTCGAGTAACCAATCGTTGAAACTCATGCGATTCAAAAGTCCAGTGAGCGGGTCATGACTTCGTTCAAACATAATTTGCAGTCTTCTCGTAAACTCTTCTGCATATAAAAATAAAGGTAAAAAGAGACCCACCATGTCAATGAAATCATTCAATTGATCATGTGCCGGAAAAAAGAAAGGCTTTCCAAACATCCAAATAGCAATACCAATCATCGCCCAAACAGGATTTTTTTTAATGATATAAAATCCCATCCCTAATAATTCAACGATCAAAATCACCCAAAAACGATCAGCCTGCATATGCCATGCTGGCACGGTGGAATATAACATCAACTGTAAAATTAATATAAATATACTGTTAAGCATATTTTGGTTGCGACGATAGAGAATTTCCATATAGATAATCGTGATAACTCCATAAATAAGAAGGTTGATCGGATGAAAATATATTTGAATGAGCGTAACCCAAAAAATAGGTGCCAATCCAGCAAAAATAGACCACGCCCTCTGAGGAATAAGCTTGAACTCACGAACGCGCTGAATACCCTCCAATGATTCCCAAAATCCAGCCGTTCCCACTGCAATCCAAAGGATATAGACCAATTCAATCACGTTTTCGCGACACCCCCTTTTAAAATCCGATTAATGTAGACTAGTTTTTTATACGTCGTTTGAGTTCTTCTGCCAGCGCCTTGCGTGCCTCGTTCGCGTTCATACCGCTAGTGGTAGTTCGCCGCTCTCTACTCTCCTCTATACCAGTGACGGCAAGCCGTTCATCACGTGTGGTTTTAGCGGATCCCTTAACATCTTTTGCTCCATTTTGTTGAGCGCGTTTTTTATCAAAATACACTTCTCGAATATCCGCCACTACGTCTTCCACATTAGAAAAATTCAATACACGATTACGTCGATCAGGGACGGAAGTTTGTTTTGGCAACTTTTTATTCACAGTGGTACCTTTAATCGTTTGTTTTTTTGCCATCTCAAGCACTCCTTAATAAAATGATTTCGTCGATGATGTACTCTGAATATACACTATTCCAAGAAGTCCTCCAAGGCCTCGCATAACGATGATCCATACCAAGGCACACGCATTGCGAGTATGGGTCATCAATAAAACGACATTAATTTTAATTTAGTATAGTATTTTTCCCTAGTGTAACCATATAATGAAGGTTGAAGGTATTGTGTTCAACTTCAACGAAAGGAGGGATACCATGCGAATTATCTTGTTACTCATCATGTTAATCGGCAATATTGTCGCCATTCCGTTTGTTAATTCCATTCAGCCCGTAGTAATTGGCATGCCTTTTTTTCTATTTTGGCTTTTGATTTGGATGATCATCACTCCGTTGCTTACATGGTGGATCTATGCCATGGATAAGAACAATGAAAAATCACACCAATCTTACTAGATAAGGAGGCGAGTAAATGACCGCGTTAATAACGACCGCGATTATTATTCTTTTGGTAATTTTTGTAGGTTTTTGGGCTGGCCGCAACAAGACGTCACGAAGTGACATCGAACAATGGAGCGTTGGTGGCCGAAATTTCGGCGGATTGCTGATCTGGTTCTTAATTGGGGCTGACGTCTATACAGCCTATACTTTCCTTGGTCTTACTGGTTACGGTTACAGTCTGGGTGCCGCGGCATTTTTTGCCGTGCCGTATGTCGTTTTGGCTTACCCTATTGCCTACTACATCTTGCCGAGAATTTGGGAATATGCTTCAAAATATCGGTTGACCACTTTAGCTGACTATGCGCGTGAGCGCTTTCAAAGCAGAACGCTGGGAGTATTAGTCGCACTCACCGGCATCATCTTTTTGATTCCGTACATCGACCTTCAACTTAGCGGAATTACCGGAGTTGTAGACGTTGCCGGCAAAGGAACATTTGCCAATCCCCAAGCAGTTGGAATTGCTGCATTAGTCATTTCCTTCGTGCTGGTAGCACTGTATACGTTCTTTAGCGGCCTGCGTGCGCCCGCCTGGACGTCGTTGATTAAAGACGCCCTAGTTTGGGTCATCATGCTGATCATGGTCATATCCGCACCAATTATCTTGTTTGGCAGTTGGGGCAACATGTTCCACATCGCAATTACAAAGTATCCACAAGTTTTGACGCTGCATCCCGGAGCTCACGGTAGTTGGTGGTTTATGACGGCCGCTTTAATTTCTGCATTATCGCTGTTCATGTGGCCACACGCTGCGACGGGCGCACTAAGTTCGAGAAGCGCAGACATTTTGCGCAAAAATGCAGTGTTCCTTCCGTTTTACAACATTCTCCTATTCTTTATTACATTCTTAGGCATTGTAGGTTACATGGTGTTGCCACACTCGTCTGCTAATGGGTACGCGAATGTAATTCTTTTACACTTAGTGCAATACACGTACCACAACGAAGTCCTTCAAGGATTTATGTATGCAACTGTCGCATTGGCAAGTTTGGTTCCCGCCTCGATCATGGTGCTCGCTGCCAGTAACTTGTTTGCGACAAATATCCTCAAGGACTGGTTGATGCCAAACATGTCGGAAAGCGCACGCACCATGACAGCGCGTTCATTCGTCTTTGTGATGACGTTTCTGGCGCTCCTGTTCGGCCTTCTTTTCCCAACCCAACTCATCTCTTTGCAGTTGGAAGGAGTTAGCGGGATGGTGCAAATCATCCCTGCAATTGGTCTGAGTTTATTTTGGAAGAAACTCTCCAACACTGCAGTCATCGCGGGTCTTTTAGCAGGTATATTGATGGTGTTTCTCAACCATTTCGTGTTCCTATTGAGTGGTTATGACGGCTTCTGGGGACTGCTCGTAAATATTATCGTTATCCTTGTACTTAATGGCATGTTCAAAAAACAGGCTGAAGAGAATCTGGCCACCAATAAAATGTTGCGTGGCGAGTCGCTCTAGATTTTCATCATATATTCAAAACAACCTGCCGAGCGATGTGTCGCGGGGCAGGTTGTTTTCATTGTCCGCAACAACCAAAACCGGTATACCTACAATTCGTTTATCACGCCCATATTCACCGCACATAACAAACAAATCAGGCTGTACGACCGTGTTTGTTTCCTCATTCTCTTCAAAAGTGAGATCGAGCGGCGAGAAATACGGAATGCACGGTTTATCATCCAAATACCCTCTAAATTGAAAAAAAAATTCACCGATGATCAGCTGATGTACTGGCGTCGGACTCGCCATCAAGTATGGCACACCGTCGATCAGTTCCCATCGCTCAGATTCATCCCATGTGAGATAGTCCTCGTAAGTATAGGTTTTTGTCTGGTCCATTTTGGGCTTCGACATACCACTCATCCTTCCGTCCCCAGTATAATAACAAACCGGATAGGATGCTACCCATTAATTGAATAGCCGGCCTTCCACACCACCGTACGTACCGTTCGGTATACGGCGGTTCCTAAATTTGCGCTGTAGCTAGTCCGGTATTTAGTACGGACCCACCGGTAGAAAAGCGAACACCATCGACCATAACTAATCGATTCGGCGCAAAAACAGCAAACTCTTCATCGACATTCGACATATTTGGAATAATATCCAAACACGCATGTCCTGCAAATAATATCTGTGGTTCATGATCATCCAAACTAGGCACCTCCCACAAAGCACTGTCTGAACCTATAACAAACTATGAAAGTGGCATCAACGATGTTGCTAAAAGGGACGCGGCTAGTGCCTTGTATTGAAGATATTTTTCTTCATAAACAACGCGATTGTCAGACTGTCCTATCTTATGCATGGCATCTGATCCAACCGCCTCATCATGCGGATTCGTCTGCCATCCCATCGTCATACCCGAGAGCATGGCCACGCCAAGAGCAGCACCTTCTGAGTAATCCGGAACGGTAAGGGAAGCATCCAGTACGTCGGCTAAAACGTGCAACCATTCTGAACTATTGATGACTCCGCCTGTCACCGTGAACTCCTCAACGCAATCTGTGACCGAACGCACGACATCAAAACACTCCTTCAACGAATAAGCTACACCCTCTATGACACTTTTGACAAAATGCCCATGACGATGTCCCATGTGAACACCAAGAAATGCGGCTCTTATGCGATCACTATTGTAGGGTGTCCTTTCTCCCATCAAAAAGGGCAAATAAAAAAGGCCATCACTGCCGCATTCGACTTTAGCAGCCTCTGCCATCAACGTATCGTAGGATTGCCCATCACCAAGTGCATCCCTAAACCACTTTAGTGAAGCTCCTGCCGCAAGTGTAACTCCCATAGCGTACCACATTCCCGAAATAGCATGACAAAACACATGCAATGTCGGGTTTTGAGCAGCTGACTGTTCAGGCGATGGCGGCTGATCTAAGCAACACAAGATCACCCCAGACGTCCCTATAGATACGAGCCCACGCTTTGTGCTAACTATTCCCATACCAACGGCAGCAGCCGCATTATCTGCAGCACCAGCAATAACCAACGTAGTAGTCTGTAATCCTGTTTCTTCGCTTGCACGCGCACTGACTGAACCGATTACACTCCCACTTTCGAAAACCTCAGGAAACCATGTTCTGGGCAAGGAAAAATTTGATATTATTTCATCATTCCAGCGACGTTCACGAACATCAAATACCCCTGTACCGCTAGCATCTGTCACGTCGGAAGTATACCTTTGTGTCAAACGATAATTAATATAGTCCTTAGGCATCAAAACATGTTCAATCCGCTGATATGCAGTGGGCAGATTTTCTTTTATCCATAACAACTTACCCAACGTAAATCCCGGAAGTAAGGAATTGCACGTTTGCACTTGGTATTTCTCTTTGCCCACAGCTAGCAGGGCCTGATCGCATATTTCTTTCGTTCTTCCATCATTCCACAAGATACTCTTGGTTACGACTTCTCCTTGATGATCAAGCAATACGGAGGAATGCATTTGACCGGCGACACCCATGGCAATAATGTCATGGGAATCCACACCTTTTTCCCAAAGCTCATTTAAACAGTTTTTAAGCGCTTCCCACCACACGATCGGATCCTGCTCTGCCCAGCCACTTTGTGGTACATCAAACGAGTAAGATTGGTAAGCCTTCGTGACAATATGACCCTTTTCGTCAACTACTACCACTTTTGTTCCTTCAGTACCGATATCGACACCCAACAGATACGGCATCTTTTAACACCCACCCTTGAGGAGAATATGATTCGGGATACTGCTAGGAGCGTTGTGCTTTGCAATCCATAAAACAGCATCAGCGACCAAGGAAACACTATACCTAGCCTCAATTCGAACAGCCTCTTGGCTAGCTTTCATCGCAAAACTATGTGCACATGAGTGAAACATTGAAACATCATTAAAAGAGTCCCCTATACAAGCCACCTCTTCATTTGTAAGTCCCATCCACTCCATTAAAAGTTGGAGTGCATTTCCCTTCGATACTCCTTTTGCCATAACGTCGAGACAATCACTGTCTGATATTTCAGCATTAATTTCATCGCTAAATAAATGTTGCAAGGTAGACTGTAATTTTTGAAGTACCTTTATGTCACCATAAAATGAAAACTTTGATGCCATCAAGCCGTTGCTGATGGCATCAAATAAATTAGAATTTTCTAAGCAAGGAACAAACATCCGGGGTTTGATTACTTGATACTCTGTCGTTTGGATAGGCGTATGAATCGTGTGATCATGACACGCCACAAACTGTGCAACAGAAAATCGGCCTGCTACTGAAAGAATATTGAGTGCTATCTTTTTATCAATCTCAGATTTCCTTAAAGCCTCATGATCCTTTGTATGAACAAAAGCACCATTTTGACTAATGGCATAAAGTCTATCATTAAAACCAGTAGCGACATGTTGAATTTCACGTAATGTACGCGCTGAGGCCAAACAAACATCGACTCCGCTTGCCATTATCGCTTCAATAGCTGCTTTATTTCGTGGATCTACGCTCTTATATTGATCCAAAAGTGTCCCATCGAGATCAGTTACCAACAACTTTATCATGAGTTTTCCAATCGTATGACTTAATCAATGCTTACAATTGTCTTGAGATAATGTTTATATTCATCATCTGCAAGGTATTTCGGTAACTCTTCTAGATGAATTTGTTTTTTCGTGAAAGCGGATAGCCTATCCCGATTGCGACGAATGAGTTCAATAGCTGCAGGAAAAGTATTGGAATAACGGAATATACCTTCCACAGAAACACCACGCAATGTGAGATCGAGACCATCGAGTACCATACTTTCCCTAGAGCCCATACCCACAAGAACAAGCTTACCTCCATTGCGCACCGCACTTTGAGCCCACGTTATGGCATCCCCATTGCCACTACATTCTATCACTTTATCGTATTGCATTCCCCCCCGCTCTTGAAACAAGGAAGCATCAAAGCCAAATTCTTGTGCAAAACGAACTCTATCTGCTAGAACATCGAAAACGGTCACCGTTGCCCCTTCGGCATAGGCTGCTAACGCTGTTAACAATCCCACCGGCCCGGCTCCCAAAACAGCAATATGGTCGCCTAAATGTATATCAGCCTGAAGAACCGCGTAAATACCGACGGACATTGGTTCGGCTAAACTTGCTTCTTCTGGCGTGAGCCCATCTGCGACAAACGTAAATGAACTCGGGTGTAGAACGGAACTTGTCATAGCACCATCATTGGGCGGTGTAGCAAAGAATTTAACATCAGGACATAAATTATAATGGCCACTGCGGCATTGATCACAAATTCCGCATGGAATACCCGGTTCAAGCGCCACCACAGCCCCGACGGGTAGATTTACGCCCTCGCCAACCTCTTCGATAATGCCACCAACTTCATGCCCAAGCACCATAGGCGATGTAAGTACAAAGGAACCAATAGCTCCCTCATTATAGTAATGAACATCCGAACCGCAAATTCCAACCGCCTTTACGGCAACTTTCACAAAACCAGGAGGCGTCACTGATGTTTCTGGAATTTGCTCAATAGCTAATTCTCTTACACCTCGTAACACTGCTGCCTTCATGACTTATCCCTCCGTTGAAGTAATATTCTGACCCCTTATTTTCATAAAAAGAGTTTTCCAAAATGTCCTTTTTTCTCGTTGTGAAGCACGAAGCGTATCGAACGTCACACCGAGAAGGATGATCAAGCCAATCACCAAAGGCTGCCAATAACTACTCACATTTAGAATGTTCATACCATCACTTAAAGTCCCGATGAGAAGTGCCCCGATAATAGCACCTAGTATAGTACCAACACCGCCAAATAAGCTGACCCCCCCAACGACAGCAGCTGAAATCGAGAAAAACAAGGAGTTTCCTGATCCTGCTGTTGGATACCCCGACATCAATCGGGAAGCATCCACCAGCCCCGCAATGCCTGACATCAACCCACTAATGGAATAGACGAGCACATCAATTTTCGCAGTGTTTACACCTGCCAATCGTGCTGATGCTCGATTTCCGCCCACGGAATACACGTGGAGGCCAAATACTGTTCGCGACAAAATGAGATAAGCCGCAATTGCCAGAACAGCCAAAATAATAACTGGCACAGGTACTGGACCAATGAACCCCTGACCAATTACAGCAAACGATTGATTGATTATGGCAATGGGAACAGCTTGGGTCAAAATTAAAGGAATACTGGATGCCACGCCCATCGTGGCAAATGTGACGATAAATGCGGGAACCTTGAGATAATGAATGACAACGCCATTAAATGCGCCAATCAGTACCGTAACTAACAGGGCAAGTGCAGCAGATATCACCCATGATAGTCCTTGCTGCATCCCAAGTGCGGCAATAACTCCCGAAAGTGCAATACCTGCACCGACTGATAGATCAATTCCAGCTGTCAGTAACACAAACGTCTGACCGAGAGACAAAAGGGCAATAACTGTTACATTGAGTAATAAAATAAACGTATTTGAGACGGTAAAAAATGTCGGTGAAAGCAAGCTCAAAATAATAAAAACAACAACTAATACCCCGAATATACCCGCTTCGTTTGGCAACTTCCATTGTTTCATGTTTAATACCCCTCTCCAAGAGCTAAGGCACGAAGCTTTGATGAAGTCATTTCATGAGTTTGATATATTTTTTCATTGAATACCCCCGAACGAAAGACGGCTATTCGATCACTTAATGCCAGAATCTCCTCTTCTTCAGATGAAACCACGATCACCGTCAACGATTGACTGTTCACCAAAGAGCGAATCAAGGAATAAATCTCATTTTTTGCCCCGATATCGATTCCTTTCGTCGGTTCATCCAAGAGCAAAATGTCTGAGTTTTGCATGATAGCTCGAACAAACAACACCTTTTGTTGGTTGCCGCCGCTAAGGCTTTGCATCGGAGCAAATAAATCACCTCTAATTTGAAGGGGTTCAGTTTGCTCTAATACAGCCTTGTTAAACTGACTTTTCCGTATAAAACCGAATTTCGAGAATTGCGTTACCACGGGTAGGCCAATGTTTACGACACTGTTCATAAGAGGATTAAATCCGTCCGATTTGCGTTCCTCCGTAATATAAGCAATCCCAATTCTAATAGCATCTCGAGGGCTCTTTGGGGCGTAACGCTTACCTTTTACTTCTACCAAGCCCGAAAGGATAGGATCGATTCCGTATATTGCTCGAAGAAATTCTGTTCTCCCTGAGCCGCCTAAACCATAGATGCCTAGTACCTGTTGTGGAAAAGCCTCCAGCGTTACATCTTTGACTTTTGTGGTCTTCAGGTGTTGAACCTTAAGGTTTGGTTGTCCAGATGATACTTGGTTTTTATAGTTTTTGGTGGCGTCACGATCAACACTGCTATCTGTCGTTCGATCCTTACCAATAATGTAGCTAGTAACATCATGTTGAGAAATTTCACTAGTCGTTCCACCTAGCACAACCTCGCCATCGCAAAGAACAGTAATCTTATCTGCAACTCCATATACTTCATTTAATTTGTGCGTAACAAGTACAACGCCAAGTTCTTGTGTGGTAACCATTTTCCTCAGTGTTTCAAGAAATTGCTCTATCTGATGAAACTGCAGAGATGTGGTCGGTTCGTCTAGCAGCAAAAACCGGACGTTTTTATGCAATGCCGAAATGATTTCCACCATCTGCTTTTTGGGATGTGAGAGTTGACGCACCTTGTCGATGGGGGATACATCCAGCCCGTGGTCATTAAGAAGAGTAGCCGCCACGCGGTTCATATCCTTTTTTTTCAGAAGTCCGCCCCGAGCCAACTCTTGACCAAGAAATATATTTTCCGCAACCGTGAGATCGTTTACTAATCGAAGTTCTTGGTATACACAGACTATTCCGGACAATTGCGCATCTCTGGGAGATGAAAAAGCTGCGGGTTCATTATTTAACCTGATTATCCCACGGTCTGCCTTCTCAACCCCAGCGAGTATTCGCAAAATTGTCGACTTGCCTGCACCGTTGTGTCCTACTAGAGCATGAATCTCACCTGTCGTAAATGTAAGATTGATGTTTTTAAGAACCTCGGTATATCCATACGACTTGTAGATACCTCTCGCAGAATACTCAATAGGCATATATCCTCACCTCATAAGGTCAGGGACAGACTCCGAAATGGCACCTGCCCCGTTCCGTACTGATCAACCAAAACTTCTACTATAAGACACCTTTGCATTAGCTTTTGTAACTGCGGGAACAGGAACCAACACTTGAGCAGGTACCTTTTTGTGGTTGAGATATTTGTAGATATTTGCCACTTCAATCTGAGCCTCAACAGTAGGCTGCTGGCGTACACCAGCCTTATATATACTGTTGTTTTCAATAGCCTTAATATTTGGTCTGGCACTCGAAAATCCAAACAAAGCCACTTTGCCTTGTTTGTGTTCGCTTTGAATGGCTTGCATTACGCCAAGAGCCGCAGGACCGGTATCCGAAAAAACAATAGTCATATTGGGATGACCCTGCAACATTTCTGACCCAACTTGCAATCCTGTGACCGGCGAAACATTACCATTTAACGTGCTGACAACATGAATACCTGGGTATTTTTTGACTACGCTAAAAAATCCAGCGTCACGAGCTTGGGTAGAGGATGCCGTCGGGAAGTTCACAACCCCAACCTGTGCAGACGGATTATGACCTAGATACCTTACTAGTTCTTCACCAACCGTCACTCCGCCCGCAAAGTTGTTTGACTCTACGGCTTCTACCTCACTAGCACCATCCTCTTTCATAATTTGCATATTCGCATTGGCATCAATGAAAAACACAGGAATATGCGCCTGGTTAAGCGCTTTCACCGCGGTAACAATAGAATTCGAATCTTGCGGAACGATGGCTACGGCATTGACGTGTTGCTGAATAAAACTTTGAATCTGTGAAAGCTGTGTTGCTTCGTCACCGTTGGAAGCTTCTACGTTTACTTTAATACCGTACTTGGCACCATTCGTTACAAAGCTGCTTTTCATAGCTGCAAAATAAGGATTGGTGAGAGAATACATTGAGACACCAATTGTGTATTTGCCCTTAGGTGCAGAGACACCTTTACTCACGGTACTTGCCATGGATTGGCCACTACCGGCAAGAAGTCCAACAAGGGACAGTAGTCCCACCCATCTGATAATCTTGCGTTCCACTGAAAAACCCCCTTCAATTTGTTTGAAAACTAGTAACTGATGTTTATAATAATCATCATAGTAAGCATTGTCAACTTAATTTTGTTCAAAATAAACAATATTTTTGTTTATTTTGTTCGTTATTTACATGATTCTTTTTTAAGGTTACAATGAGCATGGTGAGGAGTGCGTATACATGTCATCCAAAATTCGAAAAAAATCAATCCTAGAGCATGTTTATTCCTATGACGAGGTTACAGTTCAAGACTTGAGTATGATGTTTAATGTCTCGGAGATGACTATTCGGCGAGACCTTATTAAATTAGAAGATGAAGGATTCATAAGAAGAACATACGGCGGGGCTATCGCTATCAATCGAAATTTTGAGACGCCTGTTCAAATTAGGTCAGCAGAAAATCTAGACAAAAAAAAAGCAATTGCCACAGCCTGTGCAAACCTTGTGCAGGCCAAGGACACGCTTTTGATGGATGCCGGAACCACTGTAATGGAAGTTGCTCGTCGCCTGCCGGAAGGTCTAGATCTTACGGTAATCACAAACGCAATTACTGTGGTAAACGTACTCATTGACAGGCCTGATATTAAACTGATTGTTTTAGGGGGCCCTGTTGAGCACGTTCCGCAAGTGACGGTGGGATCCAGTGTCATCGAGACAATTAAATATCTCAACGTAAACCGCGCTTTCATCACAGCCACTGGATTTTCAATAGAACACGGGCTCACTGATGCCAATATACTTCAATCAGAAATAAAAAAACTGATGATGTCTCGGGCGCAAATGAAAACGCTCGTTATTGACAGCTCGAAGTATGGCACTACTTCACTTCATCGTTTTTCTGATATTCAGGAGTTCGACCAAGTGGTAACGGATAATAAATTAGATCAGGCGATAGTCGAACGACTTCAATCCTTCCCGATTGAAGTAATTTTAGCATCGATTTCTGATTCAATCGGTTCTAAATAATTGCCATGGTTCTTCAAAAACAAGACCCTAACAAACAAGTCTCGTGCTCACCTCGCCACTGCACAAGTTTTCTAGCATGCAGGAGTTGATTGCGTCACCCGAGATACTCCTGCAAGGTTGTTGACTTGTGATGCTTTTTATGAGAGTGGTCATGATGGAACACATGTTGTCTACGAAACGATCGAAAAGGCACTTCGAATGCAGGTTGATGCCGTTAAACTCTTATTCATGTGGGGAACAATACCTAGTGCTAACGCATCCGTGATTAAAGCGGCCTCCAAGTTAATGAGAGAAGCTGATCATTGGGATATCCCTGTTATTCTTGAACCTCTACTGCACCCGAGTATAGAATTAGCCCCAAAAGCAAAGCTGTCACTTATTTCAGACGCCGTTCGTGTTTCATGGGAGCTTGGCGCAGATATCCTAAAGATCGGATATCCTGGTGACGATGATCTATTGGCACGATGGGTTCAGACTCTAAACGTTCCCATGATCATGCTAGGTGGACCCCAGTCAGGAACGTTAAATCAGCTTTTAAGGGAAATAGATCTCGCTTTAAAGACAGGTATTCGCGGTGTAGCGGTCGGAAGAAAAGTTTGGCAGCGGGCGGCAGAAGATGTACCAACTGTGGTCGGTGCTATACGCGGTCTCGTTCATAAAAAGATCAATTTAGTCGACGCTTTGAAATTAGTAGAACACATACGCTAACGAGCGGGTTTTCAACTTCCAAGTAGAGACGATTCAATCGCTAGTGGGGAAATGGGTTGATTTTCACCTCAAATAAGGGATCGACCGTAACCGGGTTATGGCAGAATAGACCCCCATGGCGCGGCTGCGCCACCATCAGCAGGATGAAAATGGTGCTTTCTCGAATACAGAAGTGTGGCTGGGGAGGTAGGTCGAGAACTCTTGGTGCTTAGAGCCCGTTGAATAGACTGACTTCATCGACCAGGTGCACCACTGTATGTCGCTCCCTTTTCGGGAAGCACGCGGGATAGAATGATCGGGGTGGTCGTTGCACCAGCCTCAATCTTACCAGCCGTGAGGATGCTTGCGTATGAATGTCGTGCATGAACGCTGTTGTGGACTCGACGTTCACAAAAAGACTGTTGTGGCCTGTGCCATTACACCTGTTGGCAAGGAAATTCGCACTTTCGATACCATGACGGACAGTCTGTTGGCCATGGCAGAATGGATTGTGCAGCTTGGTTGTACGCATGTGGCGATGGAGAGTACGGCTTCATTTTGGAAGCCCATTTACAACTTGCTGGAACTCCAGGATGTAGAGATTCTGGTGGTCAACGCCAAACACATGCACAATGTACCGGGGCGTAAGACGGATGTAAAAGATGCAGAATGGATCGCGGATCTGTTGCGACATGGGCTACTGCAGGGCAGTTACATCCCTGCGCGGGAACAGCGGGAATTACGGGAACTGATTCGGTACCGCCGTAGCTTGATTGAAGAACGATCACGGGAACTGAACCGTGTACAAAAAGTGCTGGAAGGCGCGAATATCAAGTTGTCTGCGGTGGCCAGCAACACACTCGGCGTATCAGGACGAGCGATGTTGGAAGAGATGATTCGTGGCGAAGAAAGCCCAGAAACCTTGGCGTCGTTGGCTAAGGGGCGACTCAAATCGAAAAAGGAATCGTTGGTCAAAGCGCTACATGGGCTCATGGGTACCCACCAACGCAAGATGTTGGCCACACAATTGCGGCACATCGATTACCTGGAGGATGAGATCGCTCGTTTGGACGAGGAGGTCAAGGGGCGGATGCGCCCTTTTGAGGAAGACCTAGAGCGACTGGACACTATCCCGGGTGTCGGCAGACGGATAGCGGAACAGGTGTTGGCAGAGATCGGAG
>JAJZCJ010000346.1 GCA_021846145.1 Bacillota bacterium | reverse complement strand
TTTTTTATTAGGGAATTTGGAGGTACGATACGATTCGTATTCATGATTTTCCACAAACTTTTGATTGAATGACAGGATTTCTTCTAAACGATTCAATGGACACTCACCTTTTACATTTGGATTCAAACACATAGTTAACATCAATTATTTCAAAAAAGAAAGGAGTAATCAAGCTCTGTTGGCAGTTGATTACTCCTTGGCGTGGGTCAGCGAGACAATGCCGCGTTCAATGCTACTTCAACCATGTCATTAAACGTACGTTGGCGTTCTTCAGAGGTAGTTGATTCGCCTGTTATCACGTGATCACTGACAGTGAGGATGGCCAGCGCGCGAGCTTTCGCCTTTGCTGCCAGCGTATACAGAGCGGCAGTTTCCATTTCCACGGCCAGCGTTCCGTATTGGATCAGATTTTGTACGGCTGTCTCATCATCATTGTAAAAAGTATCGCTTGTAAAAATATTGCCAACATGGGTGGTTAATCCCTTGTCTGTTGCCACCTGGTGTGCGCGCATCAGCAGCTCATGCACATAAATTGATATCGAAGGCACACCCATGCCCGTTCCTTGCACGGATACCCTTTTCCCCTCCCATATTCGTTGTTGTTCCTCTTGATTTTGATTATAAAAAATGCATCAACAAATGGAGAATAGCATTATACCATCTGTTGATGCAATAATGGTTTAGCAATTTTTCCCGGGGCATCCTGGGTCAATCACTACATCTTTCGTGACGGGCTGAGTATAATATTTCGGCACGTTCACAATAATGTGTCGATTGACCTTGATGACCGGTTGAATGATGGGTATTTCACGATGGACATAGCTATCGTGGTACTCATACACCGGCGGGCATACGATAGGCGGGCACTTCTCCATCAACCATTCACCCCTCACCACATTGAATATTCTTTCGCTTCTTACTGGTATGCTGAATCAATGGATTTTGAAATGGACAGATGTATGAACCCATTGCGTTGGCATTGATCTTAAGTGCCTTCCAGTCCAAAATAAGCTCTTTTCACCGCATCGTTAGCTACCAGTTCGAGTACAGTGCCGGAAAATGTGATTTTTCCGCCGTCAAGGACGTACACACGGTCAGCAATTTCTAGGAATTTGACATTTTGTTCGGCAATCAAAAGCGACAAGTTGGCTTCTTCTGTCGACTTGACCAGAAAGTCAATCACCTCTTTCACGAACAGAGGGGAGAGACCTGCTGATGGCTCATCCATTACTAATAGTCTAGGTTGGCTCATCAGTGCTTTTGCTACCCCTAGCATTTTGCGCTGACCGCCACTCAGGCTACCTCCCGCATTTTTTCGTTTTTGTTTAAGATCAGGAAATTGCTCATACATTTTTTCTAGTTGTTGTGTTTGCACGAGACGGGGTAAGTAATACCCGCCAATTCGCAAATTTTCTTCCACTGTTAGCCCTGCAATGACACCTGATTCAGACATGTAAGAAATTCCCCGCTTAAATCTTTCGTCGGTTCTTTTCTTCTCTAAGTGCGCACTATCAAATACAACGGTACCTTTCCATAGAGGGATGAGTCCCATCACAGCCTTTAGCAAGGTTGTTTTACCCGCGCCATTTGCACCTAACAGTACCACTCGCTCTGCTTTGTTGACATGAATATCAGCATCCCATAGCACTTGCATTTGTCCATATCCCGCATTAATTGCATTAGCTTCTAACAGGGTATCCATGCTCAACCTCCCAGATAAACAGCGTTGACTTCAGGGTTTCTGGCAGCAGATTCAAGATCCCCTTCAAAAATTTCTTTGCCTGCGTTCATTACGATAACGCGCTTGGTCAAACTATTGATAAATCCCAATAAATGCTCCACCAGCAGAATGGCAATACCTGATTGCGCTAAATACTTCACCTTTTCAGCGACTTTTTCAAGTTCAGAAGGATTCAGTCCTGCTGCCAATTCATCAATTAAAAGTAATTGTGGTCCACAGGCAAGCGCACGTGCCAAGTCCAATAGTTTTTGTTGAGAACTGTTTAAGCTGCCTGCTTCTCGATTTTCATACTCTTTTAGCCCTACAAATTCTAGCAACTCATCAAGCGGAGGATGGGAACGTTTGGAGTATTGGTCCGCAATGATGAGGTTTTCCCGTACTGTCAGTGATTTAAACGGCTTGGGAACTTGAAATGTTCTGTTTACTCCCATGTGAGCCATGCGCGTCAGCGAGTGTTTTGAGATTTTGTGGCCGTTCAAATAAAGACTGCCACCATCGGGTTTGTAAAGTCCCGCAATCACGTTGATACAGGTGGTTTTGCCAGATCCATTTGGCCCCACTAGGCCTAAAATTTCGCCGGGTTCAAGCGTGATGCTAACGCCATCTAACGCACGAAACTGGCCGAATTCTTTCACTATTTTGTCAAGTAAGAGTAGCGGATTATGGGACATAGTAACCCCTCCTCCTGACAATTGATACGATCCCGCTTGGTAAGAAAAGGACAAGAATTAAGATCAAAATACCATAAGCTAATTGGAAATACTGGGGTTCAGAAATGCCGATAATATTATAAAATCCATACAGCACAAACATCCCTAGTACTGGACCCAACACGGTAGTGACGCCGCCAAAGAGTGTGAACACGATGGCAAAAATACTAATGTTTAAATCAAAGACTGTTGTCGGATAAAACACGGAAATATGCCAAGCAAACACTCCACCTACTAATCCTGCGATCAGCGCACTCAAAATCCACGCGATAGCCCGCTGTCTGACCACGTGTACACCTGCCATTGCTGCACTGACGGGATCTTCCCGAATGGCCTGTAAAGATAATCCAAAGCGGGAATTGCGGATGTAGATGACCACTGCCATGACTAACGCAAGTATGATGACCATTGTCAAATAACTAGCGTGAGGTTGGTAGACAGATTCTAAATTAATTCCATATGGTCCATTTGTGATGTTTTGTAATGAAGGGTTGGAAACAATATAGTAAACCATCTGTGATGCAGCCAAACTACCAATGGCAAAATATGCGCCTGAGAGTCGTAATAATGGAGATAACAGAATACCTAGTGCCACAGAAGCAATGCCCCCAAATACAATGGCAAGTACTGGCGGTAGGTGCAAAAGTGTGATACTAAGCGAGGCCGCATAGGCACCTGTGCCAAAAAATCCGACATAGCCAAATGGCAAATATCCCGTAAAACCATACAAGATATTGACCCCTTGAGCCAATGCAAGGTATACCATGGCTTGAAAAAATAAATCTTCATTGCTATACAACGACGGCAT
>JAJZCJ010000345.1 GCA_021846145.1 Bacillota bacterium | reverse complement strand
GCGGGTAACGATTCATGCGACTCGCAGAAAGACCAACTACATCCAATAATTCCATAATTCTCTTCTTACGTTCTGCAGCACTATGATATAAACGATGGATAATCATTGGCTCTTCCAACGTTTGCTGCACCGTATAACGCGGATTGAGTGACCCATATGGATCTTGGAAGACAATTTGCATTTCTGACCGAATACGACGCATTTCGCGATTGGATAATTTAGTGACATTCTTCCCATTAAATATAACTTGTCCGCCTGTAGGCTCAATTAACCGCAAAATACTACGTCCTGTTGTCGTTTTGCCACAGCCACTTTCACCGACAAGTCCAAAAGTTTCGCCAGCTTGTACTTCAAAGCTAACGCCATCAACGGCTCGCACATGCCCAACGGTGCGGCGCAAAACACCCTTACGGATGGGAAAATGCATTTGCAAATTATTGACACGTAGCAGCGCCTCCGTCATATGGCCACCTCCTCCTTGTTCATTAACCAACAGCGTGCCGCGTGTTGCCCTTCGACAGGAAAAAGCATCGGTTCCTCTTGCACACATTTTTCAAAAGCAAACGCACAGCGACTGGCAAATCGACAGCCTTTGGGCATCAATTCTAAGCTTGGTACATTCCCAGGAATGGAAGGCAGTCGTTCTTGCCTTTCTTCCAGTTTAGGCACTGACTTCATCAACCCGATGGTGTATGGGTGGGATGGCTTTCTAAAAATCTCAATAACCGTTCCTTGTTCAACCACCTTGCCAGCGTACATCACCACCACGCGATCGCACATTTCTGCGACGACCCCCAGATCGTGTGTGATCAAGAGAATGGCCGCATCGCGTTCGCTGCGAATTTTGCGCATTAAGTCAAGAATCTGCGCCTGAATCGTCACGTCAAGCGCTGTCGTAGGCTCATCTGCAATCAGCAGCTTGGGATCACAGGACATGGCGATCGCAATCATCACCCGTTGACGCATGCCTCCAGATAAGCGATGTGGATATTCATCCACAATTTGTTCAGCCCTCGGAATCCCCACTGATTTTAATAATTCGATGGATTTCTCCCGCGCTTGGGATCTATTCATCCCCTTGTGCATCATCAACGACTCACCAATTTGACGTCCAATCTTATGAACGGGATTCAGCGAAGTCATCGGTTCTTGGAATATAACACCAATATCATTGCCGCGGATTTTACGCATTTCCGAATCAGGGAGCCCGACCAATTCCCTGCCATCAAAGCGAATCGAACCTTCTTGAATTTTTCCGTTTGCGGCTAACAATTGCATCACTGAAAGCGATGTGACACTTTTCCCACATCCAGATTCGCCGACAATACCTAGTACCTCGCCTTTTTCAAGCGTAAAAGATACATCTTCAATTGCTGGCAAATATCCTCTAGTAGTTAAAAAGCTGGTCTTTATTCCGGCCACTTCTAATAAAATCGACATACTATCACCTCAACATACGACACATAATTTATCAGAACCGAACCTAGCATGCAATATAGTTAGAGTATCTATACGTAAAACAAACGTTTAGTCGATCAAGGACTGATCCATAGTAGCACAACCCTATCAAATTAGCTCTGGTAAGCGCTTCCACAGTTCTATCCACCGCAAAATTGAAACACACTCAATACACCCTAGCATTTAGCATAACAAATTTAGCTAGAGTATGAAAGTGTGTTTTTGCAAAAAAGTATTCAGTTTTCATGTTAGCTATTCTCACTTACCTTGATACCTTATATCTAATTCGGCAAGCACCTCCTCAAATGGCAAGTTTTGTTCTCGTAACAACACCATCAAGTGATAAAGCAGATCGGCAGTTTCGTAACGTAATTCACTAGCACTGCGGTTTTTCGCGGCAATAATCACTTCTGCTGTTTCTTCTCCCACTTTTTTCAGAATCTTATCTAGCCCCTTCGTGAAAAGGTAAGTAGTATATGCACCTTCCGGTCGATCTCGCTCCCGTTCCATCACCCTATTTTCAAGGCGTTTGAGCACATTTTCATTCATTTCATCCACTATTTCCAGCGGTATAATTGGTGCCCCATCAAAACACGATTCCGCCCCTGTATGGCAAGCTGGTCCATTTGGTTCCACCTGAACAAGCAACGAGTCGCCATCGCAATCCGCTTCAATTCCAACCACCTTTTGCGTGTGTCCGGAAGTCTCTCCTTTATGCCACAAAGTTTGCCGGGATCGACTATAGAACCATGTTTCGCGAGTAGCGAGCGTTTTTTCCAGGGATTCCCGATTCATATAAGCTAGTGTAAGTACTCGTTTCGTTTTTACATCCTGTACGACGGCAGGGATCAATCCGTCGTCATTCCATTGCAACGCCTCACTAAGTTCTGTCATTGATTGACTCATCTCACCCACACCCCTCGTTTGCGCAAATAATCTTTAACTTCAGCAATTCCCATTTCCGAAAAGTGAAAGACACTTGCCGCCAGTGCCGCATCCGCCTTCCCTTTAGTAAATACATCGTAGAAATGTTCCTTGTTGCCCGCACCACCAGAAGCAATGACCGGTATGCGCACCGCATCGGATACTTTTTGCGTCAATTCCAAGTCATATCCATCGCGCTTTCCGTCTTGATCAAAACTGGTTAATAAAATTTCCCCAGCCCCTAAATGCTCAGCTTTTTTTGCCCATTCCACCGCAGAAAGCCCGGTGCGCACGCGCCCACCGCTGATCAATACTTCCCAGTCATTCGCTTCTTGGTTCTTTTTGGCATCAATCGCTACGACTGTGCACTGTGCGCCAAAACGTCTAGATATTTCTGTGATTAATTTAGAATCACGCACGGCCGCTGAATTAATCGATACCTTGTCCGCACCCGCTCGCAAAACCTCCCGTACCTCATCCACACTGCTAATGCCCCCACCCACCGTGAAGGGAATAAATATCCGTTCAGCCGTCTGTTGTACAATGTCCAGCAGGGTACTTCTACCCTCCGGAGTGGCGGAAATATCCAATAATACAATTTCATCTGCCCCTGCGCGATCATAAAGTTCTGCTAACTCAATCGGGTCACCAGCATCGCGGCGATTATCAAAAAATGACTCATGCTTGACCACTCGCCCATCGGCAACATCAAAACAAGGAATAATCCGTTTGGTCAGCATTTACTCATCTCCCCCACGCACAGCCTCAAGCGCGTCTCTCAGGTCAATTTTCCCCGAAAACAGCGCCTTGCCAATAATCGCCCCGCTGATCCCCATATTTTCAAAAGCCTTCATCGCCAATACATCCTGCAAATTGCTG
>JAJZCJ010000344.1 GCA_021846145.1 Bacillota bacterium | reverse complement strand
TGCTGTCTCTGTGCTTGGTAGTTCCATTAATGAATCGTAGTGAGTTTTCGGGATGATCAGCACGTGTACAGGAGCCACTTTATTAATGTCTTCAAAAGCAATGACATATTGGGATTCATAAATCTTTTTTGATGGTAGTTCGCCGTGGATAATTTTACAAAATACACAATCCATGTTATTACCGCCTTTCGTTATTGAATAAGACTTTAGTAAAAATCATACCAAAGGAGAGGGGATTAGCCAAATGGCAAATAGATCATCGTTAGAAGGAGCAGAGTGGGGTGAGGGTGTGGCTTATGCGCGAGGGAGGTTTGTACACCCAAGTGAAGCGGTGATACCGATTGATGATCGCGCACATCAGTTTGGGGATGGCATCTACGAAGTGATTCGCGTCCTGCACGGACGACCACTGTTAATTGATTATCACATGGAGCGCTTTGAAAAAAGTGCGCGCGCGATTAATCTGCGCACAGAACGCTCAATGAGTGATTTACGCAAATTGGTGATAGAGGCGATGGAGCGAGCGGACTTGCCCGATGCACAAGTGTATTTTCAATTATCGCGCGGAATTGCCAGACGAGAACACGGATTTCCAGATGTACCAAGTCATTTATCGCTGACTGTTCGCCCACTTGATGATGCTAAGTTTCGCGCGGTACAGCAGGATGGTTTAAAAGTCATGTGGACGGAAGATGTGAGGTGGAAATACTGTTACATAAAATCTCTTAATTTACTCCCCAATGTGATGGCGAAGCAGGCTGCGCTAGATGCGGGATATCAAGATGCAATTTTTGTGCGGGATGGCCTTGTCACAGAGTGCACAAGTAGCAACATCGCGATAGTGAGTGACAGTATCGTGTATACACATCCTGCAAATGAGAGAGTGCTGCACGGAGTGACTCGTCGTTTTGCACTTGAATATTTACGCAATGCGGGAGTAGAAGTCCGGGAAGAAGCGTTTACTGTCGATGACCTACTGCAAGCTGATGAGGTGTTTTCCATGAGCACGATTACAGAATTTGCGCCGATTGTCGAGGTAGAGGGGCGAAAAGTAGGTCTGCGAGCAACATCTCAAGATAGTGTATTAAGGCGACTTCAAGCTGCTTATCGGGAAAATGTACGTCAAGATTAAAAGAACATTGACCAATCAGTCAAAAAGTGATATCTAATTAATAGTGACTCTGATATCATAGATATCAGGATATGAAGGAGGTTGATTGGTGTGCGACCGATTCGGCGCGTGGCTGTTTTAGGTTCAGGAGTAATGGGTGCTGCGATTGCGGGTCATCTTGCCAATGTGGGCATTCCTAGCCTACTCCTGGATATAGTGCCTAGAGAATTGACACCTGAGGAACAAAAACAAGGTTTGTCTCTTGATCACCGTGGGGTGCGAAATCGTATAAGTCAGGCTGGTAAGTCAGGATTATTAAAGGCAAAGCCAGCACCACTGTATCACCCTGAATTAGCTGATCTGATTGAAGTGGGCAACTTTGAGGATGATTTTGCTCAGATTAGTGAGTGTGACTGGATCATTGAAGTGGTAGTTGAGAATTTGGCAGTAAAGCAAAGTGTATTAGCTCGTGTAGATGAACATCGTTCGCTTGGTTCGATCATCAGTTCCAATACTTCTGGTGTGTCTATTGGTGCCATGTCCGAGGGAAGATCAGATGATTTTTTACAGCATTTTTTAGGTACCCACTTTTTCAATCCACCTCGTTACATGAAGCTATTAGAAATTATTCCGACGTCGCATACGCATATGGATGTTATTGCAGGGATGCGAGAATTTGCTGAGGTAGTGTTAGGTAAGGGTGTAGTAGTAGCAAAAGATACCCCTAATTTTATCGCCAATCGCATTGGTACTTACGGGTTGCTTGTGACCTTACAGGAAATGAGCAAAACAAAATTTGGTGTTGATGAGGTTGACTTGTTAACAGGGCCAGTGTTAGGACGACCCAAGAGCGCCACTTTTCGCACGCTGGATATTGTCGGACTAGATACGTTTGTGCATGTGGCACGTAACGTTTATGAGAATACTAGCGATCCAGAAGAGCAATCGGTGTTTGACGTACCTTCTGAACTATTACAGATGGTGGACAAAGGTTGGATTGGTGATAAGCGGGGTCAAGGATTTTTTAAGCGAGAAAAGACAGGGAATGGACGCGAAATACTAGCACTGGATTTGACGACGATGGACTATCGCCCACGCCGCAAGTTAGCTTCCGTGTCTTTTGAAGCGGCGCGAAGTGCTACTAATTTAAGTGACAAATTGAAAGCGCTTGTCTATGGCAAAGATGCAGCGGGGCAGTTTATCTGGAGCGTGCTAAAACGTGTGTTGCTCTATAGTGCCAATATGTTAGGCCAGATTGCAGATACTGTTACAGACATTGACGATGCGATGAAGTGGGGCTTTAACTGGGAACTTGGTCCTTTTGAAACTTGGGATGCGATTGGCGTAGAAAAGTCTGTCAAGCGGATGCAAGAAGAGGGAGAGATTATTCCGGCTGTTGTGCTTGATTTGCTAAAATCAGCAAAATCTTTTTATGATCGCAGCAAACCTGGGTACCGAGTGTATTTTAATGGTGATGGATTGAAGACAGACCCTCGGGATGAGCGCAAGATTGATCTTGTTGCGCGTAAAGAAAGTGGCAAGAAAGTGTTTGGTAACAACGGTGCTAGTTTGATTGACCTTGGTGATGGGGTAGCGTGCCTGGAGCTTCATTCACCTAAGCAGGCGATTGGTGCTGACATCATCAACATGATGTTCAAGTCTGCAGATGAGGTAGAAAAGAACTTTGAAGCACTCATCATTGGCAGTGAAGAGGTCAACTTTTCTGTAGGTGCCAATCTGATGCTGATGTTGATGGAAGCACAGGATGAGAACTGGGATGAGATTAGTTTAGTGATCAAGCAATTCCAGCATGCTAACATGCGCATGAAGTATTTGCAAAAGCCAGTGATTGCAGCACCGTACGGACTGACGTTAGGTGGCGGTGCAGAGGTGGTTTTATCCACGCACGCTGTGCAAGCTGCCGCGGAAACTTACATGGGGCTTGTTGAGGTCGGCGTTGGTTTGATTCCTGGTGGTGGTGGCAATAAAGAACTATTGATTCGGATGATGGAAATGGCTCCGGATGGTGTGGATATTCCAGTGATGCCGCTTGTGCAGCGAGCTTTTGAGACGATTGCGCTGGCAAAAATTTCGACAAGTGCAAGAGAAGCGCAAAAACTAGGGCATTTGCGTGCAACAGACTCCGTGACAGT
>JAJZCJ010000343.1 GCA_021846145.1 Bacillota bacterium | reverse complement strand
GTTTTCTTGTGATCCTGTGATTTCACAAAATGTAAGAGATATTGTCCTGAAAATTCATTTAGGGAGCAAAGAGCGGTTGATTGCTTTTTGTCAGGCTATTCAGGCGGCATCTCCTGTTGATGCGCACGCAATACCTGAGCCGTGGCAGATGCCAGGGTATCAAGATTCAGTCATTATGGCGGCAGGGACGTTTGTTCAAGGTGCTTCGATTGAACTTAGTGCGGATGGGCCGATTCGCCCGCCTTACGTAGCATACATGCAGGGTGGGTTAACACTGGAACATGTGAAAATCGCGATGCTTCATGTGATGCGAAAGTTGAAAACAGTCACTTGATATGACACGTCGCGTCTAAAATTCTTACTTTTTGTTGACATCATTCTTACACGAGCATACAATTTAACTGCCATCCAGGCAATGCGAGGAGGGACCCCCGTGGATGATGTGATGCGCAGGAATTTACCTCTGTTTCCGATTGGCATTGTTCAACGATTGACGGATTTAACAGCAAGACAGATTCGCTATTATGAGCAGCATGAATTGATTCACCCCCAGCGCACCGAAGGAAATCAACGATTGTTTTCTTTTCGGGATGTTGAGTCGTTACTTGAGATAAAGAATTTAATCGATAAAGGACTTAATATCGCAGGCATTAAGACAGTGATTAATCAAGTGAAAAACGAGAATGAATACAATCATTCAGACGATCAAGGTGCAACGAGATTGGAGAAGAAACACACTGAGATGACTGATGTCGAATTGCATCAGTTTTTATTGCAGGAATTAGTGACGAAAGCCGGATATCGCGGCAATGCTGTATCTACTATACAGGGTGAATTATCTCGTTTTTTTAAGCAAGGAAGATAATTTGGGTTTCAAAGAGCAGGAAAGGGGAATCGCTGATGAGGAAAAACTTCACCCCAGAAGATATAATTCGCTTGGCAAAAGAAGAGGATGTGCGCTTTCTGCGTCTTCAGTTCACTGATTTACTTGGTGTCATAAAAAATGTAGAGGTTCCGATTAGCCAACTGCAAAAAGTACTGCAAAAGAAAATTATGTTTGATGGTTCGTCAATTGAAGGTTTTGTGCGGATTGAAGAGTCAGATATGTTATTATATCCCGATTTGTCGACATGGTTAATTTTTCCATGGCATACTGGGGAGGGAAAAGTCGCTCGACTTATTTGTGATATTCACATGCCTGATGGCACGCCTTTTGCAGGTGATCCCAGAGGAATTTTAAAAAGAGCACTGGATTCAGCGAAAGCGTTAGGATTTTCCACCATGAATGTGGGCCCAGAACCTGAATTCTTTTTATTTAAATTGGATGAACATGGGAATCCAACCACAGAGATGAACGATCAAGGCGGTTATTTTGACTTGGCACCAGTGGATTTAGGGGAAAACTGTCGCCGTGAGATTGTGCTTACACTGGAATCAATGGGTTTTGAGATTGAAGGTTCCCATCACGAGGTGGCACCAGGTCAGCATGAAATTGATTTTAAGTATGCCAATGCATTAGAAGCCGCAGATAATATTATAACATTTAAGCTGGTAGTCAAGACCGTAGCTCGTCAATTTGGTCTTCATGCCACATTTATGCCTAAACCGGTATTTGGAATTAATGGTTCTGGAATGCATTGTCATTTATCGCTTTTTAATGAAAAAGGAAATTCTTTTTATGATGAGCAAGATGATTTGGGATTAAGTGATGTGGCTAAGCACTACTTATCAGGCATTTTAGCGCATGCGCGCGGATTTACTGCGATCACCAATCCACTAATTAACTCTTACAAGAGACTGGTTCCTGGTTATGAAGCACCAATTTATATTGCTTGGTCCGCAAAAAATCGCAGCCCACTCGTTCGTGTTCCAGGATCTCGCGGTCTATCCACTCGAATTGAGGTAAGAAGCCCAGACCCTGCGGCTAATCCTTATCTGGCCTTGGCGGTTATGCTGCAGGCGGGATTGGATGGGGTTCGTCGTAAATTACCACTTCCTCAACCTGTCAATCGCAATATATACATCATGAATGAAATGGAACGTGTGCGTGCAGGTATTTTAAGTCTTCCTGAAAGCTTAAAATCTGCGTTAGAAGAGCTGGCAAATGATGAAGTTATACGTGATGCCCTGGGCGAACATGCATACACGTTCTTTTATGAGGCGAAAATGATTGAGTGGGACATGTTTCGCACGACTGTTCACCAGTGGGAGACGGAGCAATACTTAACGATGTATTGAGTCTCACATAATTCTCCATAGTCCGATTACTTTACCAAGGATAGTTACGTGTTCAAAAAAAAGCGGCTGCATGCTTTGATTTTCAGGTTGTAGCCGAATGGTATTTTTTTCCCGGTAAAAACGCTTGATGGTGGCTTCGTCTTCGTCTGTCATCGCGACGATAATTTCGCCATTTGTTGCCACCGATTGCTTTTGCACAAATACGACATCACCATCGTAAATGCCTGCTTCTATCATGCTCTGTCCGTTTACACGCAAAGCAAACAATTCTCCTGTCGGATTTAGCCCCGGTGGCACTGGTACATACTCTTCTATATCTTCAACAGCGCGAATCGGCAGGCCTGCTGTCACTTTGCCAAGCAACGGAACCAGAGGATGACTCGCTTGACGAAATTCATCATCGGTGATCTCAATGGCGCGAGGCTTAGTTGGATCTCTGCGGATTAAGCCTCGACTTTCCAGCTTCGCAAGGTGGCTATGGACTGTAGATGTACTGGCAAGCCCAACGGCTTCGCCAATTTCCCTGACTGAGGGCGGATAGCCTTTCCTCGTGACCGCTTGTTTGATGTAACGCAAAATCTCTTCTTGTTTGATTACAGAACGATCTTTAAGCATATCTAATACCTTCCCTGTACGCGTATTATTTTGACAATATTATAGCATGGTATTTTGTGTATTGCAAACACGTGTTCGGTTATTATTTTCATAGACCACTGATTTTCTCCAGTCATTTTACAGCATTACATATTATTTTTTAGCGAGGAGGTGTATAAGCCATGCTTGCTAAAAAACGAATGCTTGTACTAATCTTGACTTTTCCGGTTATTGCCTTGGTCGCTCATCTTTATGTCATTCAGGCACCAGGTTATACACCTGCGGATAATGCACAACTCGTTGCAAAAACCATGCAAGTCAACCTGCAAAGTCAAAAAAATCTATTGAACCAAAATAAACAAACTAGCCAACAGCTTTCGTCTGCCATTACACAACTCACTCAACAAATCACAAGTATGCAGACAAATTATCA
>JAJZCJ010000342.1 GCA_021846145.1 Bacillota bacterium | reverse complement strand
CAAATAGTGCAGTAGATCAAATTCCCTAGTGGTAAGTTCTAACACCACTCCTGCGCGCAGTACCCTACGTTCATTAGGGAGCAATTCTAGATCAGCAAACTGTAAATGTGATCGATTCCCATTCCTGCGCATCGCCGCGCGTACTCGCGCTAACAGTTCTTCAGTCTCAAATGGCTTCGTGACATAATCATCCGCCCCAGCATCAAGCCCTGCTACCTTGTCCCCTACCCGATCACGCGCCGTCAAAATAATAATCGGCGTGGCTTTCACTTTGCGCAAGCTTCGACACACTTCTAGACCACTTAACCCTGGCAACATCAGATCAAGCAAGACTAGGTCAAAATCCTGCTCCAGCGCCAGTTCAAGACCACCTTTGCCAGTATACTCAACCGTGACCTGATACCCTTCATGACTTAATTCCAGTTCTATGATGCGAGCAATTTTGCGTTCATCTTCTACGACGAGAACGGTCTGCGCATATCCTGATTCCACGCTCGCCATCCCCCTTAGCGTTCCAACACTTGGATGGTAACCAGACACTTGCCCACCAATTCTTGCCCGCGAAAAAGCTCCACGTCCACTTTCCCCACTTTTCGCCCTACATCGACAATATGCGCCTTCGCATCTATATGCTGTTCTATTTGTACTGGTTTCAAGAAGTATATGGTGGCATTTTCAAGCATCATATTGGCATCGCGAATTTTACGTAACGCTTGGATGGCCGCCTCGGAAATCACTGTCATGAACGCCCCCGCTGAAAGCCCCCCATGATGTGTCGTCATTTGCGGAGTCACTTCCCCTGCCACTACGGTCAGCTTATCTTGTGTTTCTACTGAAAAACGGGATAGCACGATATCTTCTATCGTATCGCCCAATTGTGGTTGTTTTTGATTGTACTGTAGCGCCTTAATCACATCCTGGCGACTAATCACACCGAGCAGACGCTTAAATTCCACCACCGGCAAGAGTTCCAATCCCTCCCAAACCATCATGTGCGCGGCAGAGGCAACAGAAGTTTTAGAGGTAACCGAAATCGGCGATTTGGTCATTAATCGCTCCAATCCTTCGCTAGGCCCTTGTCCATAGACATCCTTAGCGGTAATCACGCCCACTAACTTCCCGTCAATTTGCAATACAGGAAAGCGAGAATGGCCTGTTTCTTCTACTAGTTCCTGATAATCTCTCACCAATTGATTCACGTATAGTACACTCGGTGGTTGAGCACCTAGCAAGTCTTCCACCAGTAAAATATCTTTTTTGATCAGTCGATCATAAATCGCCCGATTGATCAACGACGCCACCGAAAATGTATCATAGGCAGAGGAAATAATCGGCAGCTCCAAACGATCTGCCAATTCGATCACATCGGGTGTCGTTGAAAATCCCCCAGTGACCAACACTGCCGCACCGTGTTCGAGCGAAGCCATGTGCACTGCTTCCCGATTCCCGACAATCACAAGTGACCCTGGGTCAATGTACTTCACCATCGCTTCTATCTTCATCGCACCGATCACAAACTTATGAAGAGTTTTGTGCAGACCACTACGGCCACCCACCACCGTGCCATCGATAATGTTCACCACTTCTGCAAATGTCAGTCGGTCAATATCACGCCGTTGTTTTTTTTCAATGCGAACTGTACCAACTCTCTCGATGGTGGTGACTAGCCCCTGACCTTCTGCTTCTTTAATCGCTCGATATGCTGTTCCTTCGCTAACAGCCAGTTGTTTTGCCACTTGACGTACGGAAATTTTGTCCCCGACAGGCAATTCTTCAATGTGTTGCAAAATCAAATCATGCTTTGTAGTCATCGTAGTCCCCACTTTCAAATCCATGCATCTATTATACAACAGAGAACAAAAAAAAGCCTGCCATACAGGCAAGCTGTGTTATATTCTGATCATGAATTCTTTCACTGTCACCGGGTTGCTGAATCTTTGATGATCGCCTGACGGCGTGTGTATTCGGTCAACTTGACGGTAATTTCATAGCGCAATAGCGGTGTAATCAAGTAAATACCGCGAAAATATTCCATTGCCGCATCAATCATTTCTTTGGCAATTGCGATTCCCTCTTCACGCGCACGCGCCCCTTGATACTGTGCCATCCGCGCACGAGTGCTCTCGGTCAACGAGATGCCGGGGACTTCATTGTGCAAAAATTCTGCATTGCGCTTGCTGACAAGCGGCATAATGCCGACAAAAATCGGCACCTGCAGATGTTTTGTCGATTCCTTGAGAATGCGGAAAAATTGCGGATCATAGATCGGTTGGGTCATGATAAAATCCGCGCCTGCCTCGACTTTTTTCTCCAAACGTAAAATCGCTTTGTCGAAGTTGTGAACGTGCGGGTTAAACGCCGCGCCCACCACAAAATGAGCACGTTCAGAAAGCGTCCTTCCGGAAAAGGCGATGCCTTCATTGAGTTGCTTCACCATGCGGATCATTTCCATCGAGTTCACTTCAAATACCGAGGTGGAACCAGGAAGATCGCCAAAGCGTGAAGGATCACCTGTCACCAATAGCACCTGACGAATTCCCAACGCATGTAGCCCCATGAGGTGCGACTGTTGCCCAATCAAATTGCGATCACGAGCAGAAATGTGCAGCAACGGCTCGATCCCTTGCTGCTTCATTAGCGCACCGAGCGCCATATTGCTCATCCGCGTGATAGCAAGCGAATTATCTGCTAGTGTCACGGCATCCGCACCTGCCACGTGAAGCGCCTGAGCCCCTTTAAGAAATTCTTCTTTCGCCAATTCTTTCGGTGGATCGAGCTCCACGATGACGGTATACTCTGTCTTGACCTTTTCATGAATTAGCGAACTATCCGTCGGTTCATTCGTCGGCAAAATGGTATGCGCACGAGGAGTGCGAATGTTGATTTTATCTTTTACGATAGGTTGCGGAGCAACCGGCGCTAAGTGTCCGACCGCGCGCGCCATCTCGCGGATATGATCAGGGGTCGTGCCGCAGCACCCACCCAATATGCGCACACCTAGTGAGTGTAGTTCTCGCGCCATCTCACCGAAGTACGCTGGCTCAGAGGGATAATCGTATTGGCCATCCGTCAATGACAGCAGTCCTGCATTGGGAAAAACGGACAGAATGGTATCAGGAACAATCGATGCCATGCCCAGCGCGCGTCGCATATCATTAGGACCAAAACGACAGTTAAGTCCGACCACATCAGCCCCTTGATCGCGCAGTTGCGTAAACGCCTGCGCAACAGGTGTACCGTCTCGCGTCACTTCAAGGTCAATCAGCGACAGTTGCGCA
>JAJZCJ010000341.1 GCA_021846145.1 Bacillota bacterium | reverse complement strand
AGATCGGACATTGAAACACGGACACCCATCCCTTCAACGTAGGCATGTCGCATGCAACTCCACCTGTTAGCGCCTCTAGGATGTAATGGATAGTTTCGTAATTAGTGTAACTCATCACGAAAGCCCCCGCAAGCTGTGAAAACATTTGTGTCGATCTTGTCAAGATAGTTGAAGAAAACAATGGTGTATTATATGATGAATAAGTAAGCAAACGTAGAGGAGTGATTTTATTTGGCATTCGTGATCACATCACCTTGCATCAACGAAAAAGCTGGAGATTGCGTCGAAACCTGCCCGGTGGACGCTATCCATGATGGTGGAGATCAATTCTTCATCGATCCTGATACATGCATCGATTGTGGTGCTTGCGAGGCAGTGTGCCCAGTATCGGCAATTTTCCAAGAGGATTTTGTTCCTGATTCAGAAAAATCATTTATTGACATGAATCGCAATTTTTACAAGTCGTAGTCAATCATCACATCGCAATACTAATAAGCTCCAACCAATAATGGGACAAGCTAGTCGAAGCGACAATATGACGCATCGACTAGCTTGCTTCGTTATCGGCCAACTTCCATATGGTTTCTAAATTCCACTTTTCTGATCATGATAGCAGTCACGATAAAGCTGAGTCCAAGCAGTCCATATAACGATATCACCTGTCTCCATGGGAAATGAATGGACACCAGCCAAATCACACCCACACCCATCAGTCGCCCCAAAGCCAACGCAATTTCCCGACTGATGAAATAGGCAGAACGATTGGCGATAGACCGCTTTGTTTCTTCAATCTCATTAAACAAAATCGTCTGATACGGTACCATGAAAAATGGGATACAAAGAGCTGTTGCGACGCCAAATATCCATAGAAAATAAATATTCGCAAAAAACACCCACAGCACGGAGAGCAGCCCCAACACTACTGCAGAAGTGCTTAAATATAACTTAATCGAAAGCTTAAATTTTTGCACTTTCCCTGCCACATAAAACGACAAAAACGACAAAGTCCCAATAACTAGGCTAAACGTACCAAAAAACGCTTCACTTTTTGTAAGCGCATAGGCAATAATGCTGATAAAAAAAGCATATACCCCTTCACGAACTCCAAATGCAATGGTTCCCTTCCACAAACGGTACCAGTCTAGATCCTCACGAAAGCGAAATCCTTCTTTTAGTTGGAAAGGCGTTTCCTTGTGACTATGAGCAGCCCTGGCACTCAGTAGAAGTAATAACCCAAAAAGGAAAAGCGAAATAACAAATACAATATAGTAGCCTGCGTAATTTGCTGTTTTGGAAATGAACATACCGGCTATAAATGGGCTAACAGTAGTAACTAGAGCGCCCACAAAGCCAAGCGTTCCTTGAAAGGAAGGTCGTGTTTTCCAAGTAGTCCAATCAAAGGTAAGAAGGTTAAATCCAAACCAGTAGATTCCCTGTCCAAAGCCATATAAAACTCCAAGTAATGACAAATCAACCTTAGGTGCATTTCCTTGTGTGATTAACCACAGAAAAAAAAACGCCAAAAGCAAAACGCCCACTCGCAAAAACCAAATTTCCTCCAAATATGAAGATGCTTTCCCAGCAATTAAAAATGCCAGAGGAAATGCCAGATACTCAAAAAAATTAAACTGGCCAAGTGCTGCCATCGAGTGATCAACGCGGAAAATATAAATATTAATAAACGTTCCGGAAAGCGACATTGCCGCCAAAAACAATGAATTTAGCCAAATTAACAGCGAACTGCCTGACTGCACATTCAACTTCACCAAGGTAAGCATGTCATTCCCCCTTGGTATGAGCGTTTGCAATCAGGCAGTATTTTATTTTATATAAAAAAACTAAGTATTAGTGACCCCGCGCCTACAATCAGGCAGTAAATACCAAAAGGACGTAACGCCTTTACTTCTTTCGTTTTAAAATATCTCATAAGAAACCAAGTGCTAAAAAGTGCCGCAACACCAGCAACAAGTCCACCAATCAAAGCCATGGTAAGCATGCCATGCGGGGCGTGGTGAAGCTTTGGCAATTCTTTCACTGCAGCTCCCAGAATGAGCGGTGTGGCAAGCAAGAAACTAAACCTTGCTGCCGCTTCATAGCGAAGGCCATACATCAGCCCACCAATCATTGACATCCCTGAGCGCGAAAAACCGGGAATCAATGCAAATGACTGTAAGATGCCGACGATGAGAGCTTGTCCATACGAGAGATCGTGGGGCTCTTTTCTGCCCCCACGCTTCAACAGACGATCCCCATATAGCAAAATCACGCCATTCACGATTAAAAAAATCATTGCAATCCGGGGGTTTGCAAACAGTGTTTCAAACTTGTGTGTAAAAAGACCCCCTAAAATCACCGCAGGGATAGTGGCTACCACAATCAGAAAAAATTCCTTTCGAGCTAGTCGTCCCTCATGTTTGCTTACCACTTTAGAAGGAACAAACACGGCCCGCAAAAACACAAGCCAATCCACGAAGAAAAAAATCAGCAATGCGATTGCCGTACCGACATGCAGCATGACAAGATACGGAAGAAACACAGGGCTTGATTGAATAGCTGGCCAGTGGAACAAAAATGGAATTAATACCCCATGACCAACACTACTTATCGGGAATAACTCCGTAATTCCTTGAACTAGAGCGAAAATCAGTGTTTGCAAAAGTGACATGAATAACCTTCCTCCTACTAACCGTTTCGCCCGTATTGTACCACATTACATATTGCGGCGATATTGCCCTCCTACTTCATAAAGAGCGGCAGATATCTCACCCAAACTGGCTACTTTCACCGTTTCCATCAACTCTGCGAAAACATTACCACCATTTTCGGCTACTTGCTTTAACCGCTCCAACGCGACTTTCGCCGCATCTTTGTGCAAAGTCTGAAATTTACGCAGTGAACGGATCTGCAATTCTTTTTCTTCTGGGGTGGCTCGTGCTAGTTCAAGCTCACGCGGCTTGTAATCAGCTTGTAACGTAAGTGGATTAATAAATGTATTCACCCCGATAATTGGAAATTCTCCAGAGTGTTTGAGCGTTTCATAATAAAGTGACTCTTCTTGAATTTTTCCACGTTGATATTGCAATTCCATCGCGCCTAGCACCCCGCCGCGCTCATGAAGACGTAGAAATTCTTCTAACACTGATTGCTCTACTAGATCTGTTAATTCTTCTACAATGTAGGCTCCTTGAATAGGATTCTCGTTTTTAGTCAAACCAAACTCACGATTAATGATCATTTGAATGGCCATGGCTCTACGCACCGAACCTTCAGTTGGTGTGGTAATCGCTTCATC
>JAJZCJ010000028.1 GCA_021846145.1 Bacillota bacterium | reverse complement strand
AATAAAGTCGGTGATTTTGGCTCCGTATTTACCAAATCCAGTTTCCACAAGTAAACTTAACGGGATGTTCCTATCGGTGTTACCATATGCATGAGTGCCAATGGTAACAAAGGACAACGCCACATACAGAATGCCTACCAGCAGTGGTGCGAGCACAAACGTCCGCTTTAAATCACGGGCAGGGTTACGAAATTCTTCAGCAAGATGGGCGACCATTTCCCACCCGACAAAACTCCAAAAAATCACCACTGCGGAGTGACCAATCGCCAGCCAACCGTGTGGAGCAAAAGGATGAAATGCTTCCATTCGTAAGTGTGGAATCGCCGCAAAGATAGAAACGAGCATTAAGGTGGTAATCGTAGCGAGCAGTATCGTTTGTGCCCCACCTGCCAAGTTTACCCCACGTAAGTTAAGATACAACGATCCTGCTAACATAATTGCTGAAATCCATGGCATGACCCACGCTGTCAAATTAAAAGCCGCTGCCACGTAATGTGCCCCCACTAGTGCAATAATCGGCACACCGATGGGAATTGTACCGAGAAACAGCCAGCCTGTTATGCGACCGAAAGCTGAACCAAATGCAAGACGAGCATATTCGGTAATTCCACCTGCGTGCGGATAATGAGCGCCAAGTTGACCGATCGTAAAGGCTAGCGGGAAGGACAAAAGAGCCATGCCTATCCAAGCTAAAATAGATACAGGTCCGTATTGTTCAGCGGTGACCGCAGGGAGAATGAGTATGCCTGAACCTAGTACAGCACCGATTGCGAACGTAGTACCCTGCACCCAACTCAGTGAACGTTTCAATTGACTCATCTTCATGTTCCCTCCAAGTAAATCTTCTTCTCTAACTCTACTATTGTGTTATGATCGCTGCATACAATTGTTTTAATTGAAATCATCGATAATTTCGATGGGAGAGTGAGAACCATGGAATTAAAGCAATTGCAAACGTTCAAAACATTAGCTGAAAAACTGAATTTCACCCGTACCGCTCAGTTGCTCAACTATGCGCAGTCGAGCGTAACGGCGCAGATACAAGGATTGGAAATCGAGTTAGGTGTTCCGTTATTTGAACGACTTGGGAAACGTGTGCTACTTACCGCTGCTGGCGAACGCCTGCTTCCCTATGCCAACGAGATTTTGCGGCTGGCCGACGAAGTGCAAGTCAATGTGCCAGGAGATGAAATACCAAATGGAACACTCACAATCGGGGCGATAGAAAGTTTGACCACTTATCGATTATCTCCCATCTTGGGGGAATACCGACGGCGGTTCCCGCAAGTGGAATTGGTGTTTCGAACAGGCATCTGCGCCGATTTGCGTAAAGAAGTGCTAAATGGCAGACTGGATCTTGCTTTTACGCTGGAAGATGTCGTGCGACACGATCAACTGGTGTTTGAGGAAATGATCTACGAAACGATGTTGATTCTTGCGCACCCCACGCACAAGCTTGTCCAAAGTAAAGAAGTTCACGCCACAGATCTGGATGGTGAAACGATTCTTGTCACTGAACCTGGGTGCAGTTATCGAACGATGTTGGAACAGACACTTGAAAGTACTGGTTTAAAAAATATGAAAATTGAATTTTCCAGCATTGAAGCGATTAAACGATGTGCGATGGTGGGACTTGGCGTGACGCTCCTTCCGAAAGTCGCAGTCACCGAAGAGTTGATTTCTAGAAAATTAGTTGTGTTGCCCTGGCGTGGTGTTGAATTTCCCTTTGTCACACGGATGGTTTGGCATAAGGATAAATGGATCTCTCCAGCTTTGCAGGCGTTCATTCAGATTGCAAGACAAGAACTGAATCATCAAGGAAAGCCTGCGCTTCAAAACAAATGGATTGGATGAGATATCTCCTGTATTTATTGAAGATTTCCGTACTATATCTATTTGAGTTTTTACGTGTTTTTCTGATTTTTTTCTTTGTGATCGTGGTGATTGGTTTCATTATTCGCAAGATAGCCCCATATTTTGGTGACCGTCATTCAGACATGATCATCATGGAAGTTGTATTAGGTATGATGATTACTGGACTCTGGTATAGATGGAAATTAAGAAAAAGTGGTTGGTTGCGATTCATCAGTAGAGATAGATAAAGTGATCAAGCGCATGATTCGAATTTCATCGTAGAAGAGGACGGATAGTTGTAAGTGTTTCCCATCGGATTTATATCGCAAACAAATCCTACATTCATTTCGTTGGTGTCCATCTTCAGCTTCGTAAGAGCGGATTAGCTAGGG
This sequence comes from Bacillota bacterium, assembly GCA_021846145.1. The sequence continues at coordinate 16,616 of JAJZCJ010000028.1, read as the reverse complement.
AACTTTACGAAATGTTTTTTGTTACGGTTCGAAAAGCAGGATGTCAAATTGTTCGATGCATCACCTCTCCTGTCAATGTGGGATCGGTGGCGTTTCATCCTAATGTGGCAAGGATACTCCCACTTCTAAAGTGGAGGAGGAATTGCCATGAAATTGTTTTTTTGCTGTCACTAAATATATGATATTTTTTTTAGTGAAGGCGGTGAAACTGTGGAGATTGTGTTAACTGCGAAAGTGAAAATCTTGCCGACCGATGAACAACAAACGATGTTGCAACAAACGTTACAGGCGTATCGTAAAGGCTGTAATTATATCTCGGAAGTGATTTACACCACAAAAAATCTAGTGCAAGCCAGTTTGCATACCACCACTTACCGCCCATTGCGGGAAGAGTTAGGGCTTCGTTCGCAAATGGCACAGTCTGTCATGAAGACAGTGATCGCCAGATACAAAAGCACGATTGAAAACGGACACGATTGGACGAAGGTGGCGTTCAAGAAACCAGAATTAGATTTGGTTTGGAACCGTGATTATTCGTTGGTACAAGGCGTATTTTCCGTCAATACGTTGGAAGGCAGAATCAAAGTCCCGTTTGAATCGAAGGGAATGGAACACTTCTTCGATGGAACATGGGCGTTTGGGACAGCCAAAGTGGTCTATAAGCACGGGAAGTTCTTTTTACACATCCCCATGACCAAAAGTATCGAAGAGGCAGAATGGGAACACATCAAGGAAATTGTCGGTGTGGACATGGGCGTGAATTTTCTCATCAGCGTTTATGATTCCCATGGCAACGCGTGGTTTATCAAAGGCCGCCATGTAAAAGACAGACGTTCGCACTACAAGCAACTGAGACGGCATTTGCAACAACGTCAAACGCCATCAGCAAGGCAACGACTCAAGAAGATCGGACAACGAGAAACCCGTTGGATGACCGATGTCAATCATCAGGTCAGCAAGGCACTCGTAGAACGGTATGGAGCGAATACCTTGTTTGTGCTGGAAGATTTGACGGGTGTTCGTGGTGCAACAGAAAAAGTGCGAAAACGAAATCGCTACGAATTAGTATCATGGGCATATTATCAACTTCGGCAGATGATCGAGTACAAGGCAGCAAAAGTACAATCGAAAGTGATGGCGGTTGATCCGCATTATACATCGCAGGCGTGTCCGAAATGTGGTCACACAGAGAAAGGCAATCGCAATAAGCAACACCATCGTTTTGAGTGTAAGAACTGCCATTATCGGTCAAATGATGACCGAATTGGTGGAATGAATCTGCACCGAAAGGGAATCGAGTACCTGGTGGCAGTGACTACATCGGCATGACCTGTGTAGCCGGGGTGTGGTCAACCACCCTATCGTATCCCCAAGTTAAGGAAGGAGACGAAAGTCACTCGTACTTCTGGGGAGATACAAGCTCACACCTCTATAGGTGGGAGTAGTTGACCAACGCATGGGGTTTGCTGTGACCGTTGGCACTGATTATGCAGGGATTGGCCAAGAATTGTTCCTAAATGAATCGAATCGGCAAGTGAGGACTTTGACTGTCACTCCAGTGGCGTTTTGCATCAACAGGCGATGTATTTGATGATGGTGAGAAGAATACGATAAGGGACTCTTTCAAAGGTGGTGTATGTGTGAATTTTTTAGAAGTGATTGAAAACGCACCGATCATTTTTACAGAAGGGGCTGTTGCAGAACGGTTGCGACGCGAATTCTTGGTATCCATGCACCCTTACTTGGATCATTCGGCGTTGATTTATCAAGAGGAAACGAGAGCGATTCTCCAATCCGTGTACCACCAGTATATTGACACTGTGAAAACACGAAATGCACCTGTGCTGATTTTTACACCAACGCGACGCGCGAACATTGAACGTATCAACGCTGCTGGAATGTCTGATAGAAATTTGAACAGGGATAGTGTTCAATTTTTGCTGGATATTCGTAGAGACCATCAGGAATTCGGTGCATCGATCTTCATCGGCGGGATTATGGGGAGCAAAGGAGATGCATATAAGGCGGAGGAAGCCTTATCATCTGAAGCTGCCTATGAGTTTCATCGCTGGCAAGCAAAGCAGTTAAGCGATGCGGGAATAGATTTCTTGTTTGGTGCCACCCTTCCTGCCACTTCGGAGGCGCTTGGATTGGCGATGGCGATGGCGGAAACAGGGAAGCCATTTGTGATCAGTTTTGTGATCCGTCCCGACGGGACATTGTTGGATGGGGTGACGTTGCATGATGCGATTTCAAAAATTGATGCAACCGTTTCGCCTCGTCCTGCATTTTATATGGTCAACTGTGTGCATCCATCGGTGCTATTACGCGCGTTAGCAGTCGATGGCAATGCAACCCAAACGGTTCAACAACGTTTGCTTGGCATTCAAGCGAACACATCGAGTAAGAGTCCAGAAGAACTAGATGGTAACGAGTCGTTAATAGTTGAGGATATTGACACACTAGTGAGTCAGATGGAGCAATTGCGGTCTCAACATCATTTGTTGATTTTTGGCGGGTGTTGCGGAACTGACCATCAGCACATACAGCGAATCGTAGAAAGTATGGTATAGTAAAGAAGTGATGCAATGGAGGCACCAATGGTATATTGCGGGAATGATTGCTACGGGATTGAATGTTGCGATTTCGTAGTGGATAGGGAAACTTCCATGCTATCAATGGTAGTTAAGATGCCAACCTCATAAGGTGTACGTGGAATCACACCCAATTCATGCTGCAATTTTTCACCAGACAAGATGACAGGATTCTCATTTAAATAATACAATTCCGCATACTCTTTCAACATTTTGTTAAATAATCCCCCAAGCCGTATCATCATCTTGGAAATAGTGGTCATTCGTTTTGCATATCCACGACGACGTAAAATGTTCAAGATTTCATTTCCCGTAATGACCCCGACCCCAGGGATATTCCAATTTTGTCCGTAGGTGTGATCGCGAAGTGACAATTCCACGAGGTCATACGCTCCATCGGGTGTATAGATATATTCCCTAGGTATTCTGGGATTTCCGACAAACACGGTTCGTTGATTTTGAACCACTCGTGTGAATGTTTCATGTAATAGTGAATTTTCTGCATGCGGTCCATAAAAATCTGGGAAGTGGGCAATCAGATAATGAACGCCAGACTGCTTGATCATCTGTTCTAGTCGAAAACGAATTTTCCCCTTCTTGGTATGAGGTTGTTTCGGAAAATCCTCTCTGACTAGGTTGCCATGACTTTTCCCATAAGCATAAATATTGTCGACCATCACCAACTTTGCATTCACTTCTTTTGCGACTGATAAAATATTGCGTAGCAGAGGAACTAACTTGTCTTCCCATTCATAGTAAGGAATGCCTAACGCATGATAAATGATATCAACGTCTTGGGCGGCTTCACGGAGTTTTTCGATGTGAAAAACATCCGCAGATACAATGGTCAAATTGACTCTATCCTTATATAAACGTTCTAACTTTGATGGTGATCGGGCAAACGCCATGACCTGTATTTCGCGGTTAAGAAGTTCGTTTACAATGGCATACCCCATACTACCACTCGCACCGAGAACCAAAGTTTTTGTCATAGAAATCCCCCAATTACCAAACGTCTTATGCAGATTATACCAAAGATAGAGTGGTTACGAGGGAACTTTGAAATATTTATAATCGCACTTAAATTGCTTACCACATAAGAAGGATTCTGTGGCATTATTTATATAAATCAAGATTTAACTTTTCTTAAATGACGAAGGATATCCAAGGTATGAAGAGATCTATTTCCTAGGCTCCATTTTCACCCTATCAGCAAGCGAGGTGTTGTCAGTCATGGAAATGGGTGAACAAAATGTCGTGCAACTGATTGTTGGTGATTATTGGATGATGCGTGTACTTAGCAATGTGCGATCACTCGGATTGCCTGATTGGTGTGTATGTGCGGGTTTTGCTCGTTCAAAAGTATGGGATCATCTTCATGTCTTTGTGCATCGCACACCGTTGCCAGATGTGGATGTGGTGTATTTCGATGCGGATCATACTGATGAACAGATTGAAAAAGAATACGAGAACATCTTTCATGGACTTGATGCATCCATCCCATGGTCGGTGAAAAATCAAGCGAGAATGCATTTGAAAAACGGGAATGAACCCTATGTTTCCACGTCTGACGGGTTAGCACACTTTCCTGAAATTTGTACTGCTGTAGGAGCTTACTTAGATGTCAATGACGAAGTGAGACTGGTAGCTCCATACGGTATTGCAGATTTGGTGAATATGGTGGTGCGTCCTACCCCATTTTATCAATCAAAAGAGAAGTTGCTGATCTATGAACAACGCATGATCTCAAAGAAATGGGATTGCATTTGGGATCAGCTTCTCATCGTTCGTCCATAGAGAGGAGCATGAATAAATTGGAAGATTTAAGAACTGAGGTGCGATCCATTGTTGGAAAAGTCGCGGGAATCTACATAAGACATACTGACCCGTGGTTTATTGGATTGGTGGTTCATGGCTCTTCAGTGAAAGGCGGTTTCTAGCGATATCGACTTTATTCTCTACGTGGAAGATTCGGGGCTCGATCACCAATTTCAGCGCCCATTATCTCTTGCCATGGCAATTCAACGGGATCTCGGAGAGCTTGATATCTATCCATTTCGTTATATCCAGTTTCGCGTGGCAACCACTACTCATCAACGATTTGGAAAGGTGATCCCATGTACGTATCGGCTGGTTGCGGGACGATTACCTTATCCTGAACTGACGAATGAAGAATTAATCAAGGGATGTCAAAAGGGATTGAGCGAGTTAGACCCTGAGCGAATTTTATCAAATCATCGCTTGCTAGATCATGGGGAAGGCAGATTACAACGAATTGTACGGAAAATTTGCACAGAGGTCTATCCTGTGTTGTTCCAAGTGCTGACGATTCAACACGGTGAGGGTCATCGAATTTGGAATCTTAATAAATTCGAGGCGATGGAACAATTACCAGAAGACACCGAGCTAGGACGCAAAATTCAACAATTTTATTCCGCAGTTGCACGCTACTATCCAAACGAAACGAACGTGGACGATGCACTCGCCATTATTACATATGGGATAGAGTTTCTAAATATCGCCAAGCAATGGTGGGAACATTTCAAGGGAGGCGCATTTAATGAAAGAGATCGTATTCATAAAAGATTATAAGAGTATTGATATCTATCGGAAAAGTTTTAACGAGCTGGCTATCGAGACATTTGGCATCAGTTTTGAAAACTGGTATCAAAATGGATTTTGGAATCAACGATATCTACCATTTTCATTTATTGAAGGAGAAAAAGTGATTGCGAATGTTTCGGTGAATCTTCTGGATTTGATTATCCATGGTGAAACGAAAAGCGCTGTACAAATTGGAACGGTGATGACGCATCCTGAGTATCGCAAACGAGGACTATCTACCGCCTTAATGAATAAAGTCATAGAGGAATACGAGAACCAGTGTGATTTCATGTACCTCTTTGCAAATCCCACTGTGATGAACTTTTATCCTCGATTCGGATTCCATGAAATTGAAGAACATTTATTTTCCACAGAGATAAGTCCTGGTCATTCCGAGCGCGTGAAATTAAGAAAATTGAATGTCAATCAAGAGAATGATTTAGCTTATATTTATCAATTCGCATTAGAGAGAATGCCTGCTTCTCGACGGTTTGGAACAAGTAATGCTGAGGGGATCTTTATGTACTATTGCCTAAACGTATTTAACGATGATATTTACCTTTTGGAAGATGACGAGGTGATCGTCATTTTTCAGGAGGAAAATTATTGTATGGATATTTTCGATATTCTCTTTAAAAGCGAAATCAGCATGCGGGATATTGTAGCGAAGTTAATAGGTGCAGACACAATAAGAATAAATTTTCACTTTACCCTCGATGATCAAGAGATCATGACAGTTAGCAACATACATCGTAGCAGATTATTTGTTAGAACCAATGACAACATCCAGTATCCAATTCACGTTAAACATCCGACAACCTCCATCGCGTAAAAGCAAGTTGGTAAAGGGGTTATATACTGTCGATTGTTTTAACTTAATCATCATGCTAGAGACGAGTGCGGTTGAACATGAAGATCATCACTTTATGTGGTTCGACTCGATTTCAGAAAGAATTTGAAGAATGGAACGAAAAATTGACCTTTCAAGGGAACGTTGTGATTGGCTTGGAAGCTTTTAATCGAAACCTTACCGACGAACAAAAGTAGTTATTGGGGGAAATTCATTTAGGCTGTTTTCGTGTAGATTGTTGTTCTTCAAACACATGTTCTGTGTTAGAATGAGGATAGTTTTTCCAAGACAAGGGGGTACTGTGGTGATAAAGAGGATCGTCAGTCCGCCATACGACAGGTATGACCTGTCAACCTTAGTCGTCCATAACGACACGGTGTATATCGGACATTTTGGAGGGGCAGGAGAAACTGCGGCAGAGCAACTGGCTCACACATTGGAAACGCTACGGAGCGAACTTCAGAAAATAAATCTGGGATTAGACAACGTTCTCAAATTGACCGTAATGCTTAAGAATATCGAAGACTTTCACAGCATTCATGAAGTTTGGGTCAAGTATTTCACCAAAGTAAATTATCCAGTCAGAACTATAATTACAACTGATTTCATCAACAAAGAATGCTTAGTGCAAATCGAAGGGGTTGCTGGTTACTGAATTGGTTGGGGACGAATGCTCAAAATGTACCGTTCTTTCCGTATTGTCTTAAAGCTAACAATCTTTACGAAAACAGCCTTCATTTAAGAAAAATTGATTTAGTTGATGAGATATTTGTAATTGACGTCGGTGGGTATATCGGTGAGAGTACACGCTGAGAAATTGAATACGCGATTCAGGCGGGAAAGATCGTGTGGTATTTATCCACCATGTAAAGCTACTGTTGACCCTGAATAGTCCAAAACTTAAATAATCTGCAAATTATTATAATTGTGGAGAGATGTCAAATGAAATTTAATTAAATAGGCTAATTCATCAGATGCCACTATGAATGAGCAATAATTCTCAGGTAGGGTGGTTGATCAAAGTGGAAGAAGGACTGATATTTGGTAGAAGGATTGAGGGCGTTTCATACACAAATAGACCTAGTGTTTATGCCGTGATTATGAAACGCGATGTTGATGCTGTGGTAGTGGTTAAAACACCAATTGGGTATTTTCTACCTGGCGGTGGTGTAGAGAACGATGAAAGCCATGAAGAATGTTTACTGCGAGAATGTCTTGAGGAATTAGGAAGTCGGGTTTCTGTGGGTGATTACATTGGCCGAGCAGGGCAGTACTATTATTCTAAACTGCAAGATGAATATTTGATCAGTGATGGTTATTTCTATTTTGCAACCATCGAAAAAATACTGCACGCTCCATTAGAAGCCGATCATGAACTGATATGGGTGATGAAAAATGAAGTGAGCACACGGATGAGTTCCGAACAGCAAATTTGGGCAGTTAGAATCGCATTTCAGATTGCAAACAGTATTCTAGATGATAGTAAGAATGGGAAAAGTTAATGGTTGTTCCATCAGGGTCATCGATGAATAGGGGGTTTCTATTGGATAGTCAATTCTTAGCCAAACGATTTCAAAATTTTGCGAACCACGAATGCAAGGGGTCCAGTCTGCTTTATGAGATGTTGGCGTCGAAAGTATCAGAAGACGTGGAGATGTTGGAACTTAGTTCGTACTGTGCACCTGGTCAACCTGTGCCCAACTTATTTTTGGCGAGTGTCCACTATCTTTTGTTGAAAAGTTATACACATGATCTCAAAGCATACTATCCCGATTTGACTCCCGATCCACGGCTTACCGAGGATGTGTTTCCGTACTTTAAGGATTTCTGCCGACAACATCGCGATGAACTGATCGCCATCATGCGGAGTAAATTGGTGCAAACCAATGAGATCAGACGGTGCGCGTATCTTTATCCGAGTTTTTGTTATATTTACGAGAAAACAAAGATGCCGCTTTCGTTAATCGAAATTGGGACAAGCGCAGGACTTCAGTTAATGTGGGATCAGTACCGCTATTCCTATGGAACGCAGGAAGTGTACGGGAACCCTACATCAACCATTCATTTAACGGCGGAACTGAGAAACGGAAACCCTCCCTTGTTATTTCCCAACAGTCCCCCTGTGGCAACGAAAATTGGAATCGATTTGAATGTGTTGGATGTGCTGGATTCAGAAGATTACCTTTGGCTCCAGTCGCTGATCTGGCCAGAGCATCATGAACGACGCCAAGTGCTGGAACAAGCTGTTGAGGTATTTAAAGAAAATCCCGTGCGTCTGCTAGAAGGCAATGGAATTACGATGCTGATGGATGTCGTGGATCAAGTACCCAAGGATTCCGCGCTGTGTATTTTTCATACCCATGTAGCCAACCAGTTGTCTGAAGAACAAAAAACACAGTTGATAAAAAACGTAGCCACCATTGGTAAGCAACGGGATGTGTTTCATTTGTACAATAATATTTGGGATATCGAAAAACTGCATTTGGACTACTTCATAGACGGTAATGAATTTAATTTGATGATCGGAGCCACGGATGGTCATGGTCGATGGTTTGATTGGGAAGCATGATCGAAATTAGGAGGAGCGATCAGTCTTGACGTGGGCAAGGAAAAATTCGATTGGATTTGTTTGGTTTGTAATTTTTATCTTCATTGCGCCATCTATTTCTCCTGCATGGAATACCATGACGAATGTGTATAGTGATTTGATATTTTATTTAGGAATTACCGCCATTGTCATCGTACAGGATCGGATGATTCTCGTGAACGGGGCATGGCGCAGTCTGAAAAAGAGAAGAACATGGGTTGCGGTTCTATTGACGATTTTGGGATTGGGATTCGCATACGGAGTCGCATCACTGCTCATTTCGCTCTTTCCTCATGCGAACGTGGGGTGGGCAAAATTAAGCGTTCATGGCTGGGTGGGTTTAGTTGCGTTCGGATTATCCACTATTATTTTACCTCCCATAGCTGAAGAGTTGTTTTTTCGCAGGTCAATCATAGTCCTGAATAGTTCAAAATGGATGCTGATCCTCACAACCTTGATCAGTGTGATTATATTTGGGCTTGAACATTCTCTTTATCCATTGGGATTTCTGGAGGGTGCATTCATCGGAATTGCTTTTGCTATTCCTTATATTCTTACAAGGAATATCATGGTGACAATAATGGCACATTTCCTCACGAATCTTCTCATGAACGGGGAAAGCATTATCGTAGTAATAAACCACCTGTCCAGACTACACTAGTAAAACATATTACGTTTTCTCCAATTGATGGTTGCATAGAGAACAAACAGCACGATGACGAATGCTGAGTATAGAAAAATGTTCATTTTAAATAGGGTAATATGACTTAGTCGTTCAATCGACATGACGTACATCACGAACAGTGCCCCTGTAATGATTCCTAAAGCAAATTTCTTAGGTTTTGTCATAAGTCGAAATGTATTGCTGATTTTCTGCGTGTAAAAGGAGTTCTTCCCAATCCAAAATACGATGGTAATGGCGAAAATCATGATGAGAAGGGTACTGAGCAAAAACCCAATGGAGATGGGATACTGAAAATGTATTTTCGTATGGGTGATGATTTCTTCGAACAATTGACCAATATACCCTGAGAAAATCAAATTTAAGGTGGCTAGGATCGCGATGCCACCAGTCGCTGACTTCCACAAGTTTAGGAGGTGCTCGGTATATCCTTGATGCTTAGAATTTTGAATGATTTCATCACAATATGCTTTGAGGTCTACGCCAAATATCTCAACCAACGGCACATTGCGCTGTTGTGCACGTAGTGCCATATCAAGAAGATCCTGACGTATGACTTCGACTTGATCATTGGAGATTCGACTTACACGAAAATAGACGGTCATGTCGGTGATGATCGAGTGGTTATCCTGCGTGAGCAGTCTCGACAGTTCATTGTTTTTGGTTCTCAGATCGATCTGCTTTTTCATCGCGAACCTCCAAGTAGTTGGTTGACGGAACTTTGCAATGCGAACCAGTTGTGATAGAACTCTTCCAATGAATGTTTTCCTTTATCGGTAAGGTCGTAATATTTTCGTTTGGGGCCTAGCGGAGAGTCTTTATAGGTGGCGGTGACCATTTCATTTTTTTCGAGCCGAAGCAGAAGGGGATAGATGGTGCCCTCTGAAATCGCTGAAAAACCATTGGCTATAAGAATCTCTGAAATCTCGTAGCCATAGGTTTCGGTACCCTCGATCACCTTTAAGATACAGCCTTCCAATAACCCTTTTAACAATTGGGAGCGGTCATACACGATTATCACGTACCTTGTAATACAATGTAGTTGGGTATATTGTATTACAAGGTAGGTGGAGTGTCAAACATGATGAATGTGTGAAGTCGGGAAGTTAGTCTTTATTGGCTTTCCAACTTCTGTTATACTCCAGATTAAACATTGAAATGCAATTATTAGATTTAGAGATCTTATTGATTATGATGTTCGCAAATGATTTAAGTGCTGATACGATACTGTCACCATTCTGCTCTTTAATTCGTCTAAATCAATGGGGGGTGTAAAATTTGAAACCGATTCGTCGTTGGTATATGTCGGGGATGATCTTGTCAACCGTTTTTCCTTCCTTGCTTGGTAGTATAACGATTGCATCAGTCACTGACTTGCAATCGTTATACGCAAAGGTGAGTTCACCAACAAGCCATATCCAAGTGTTTTTTCAAAATATCCATCAACCAAAGGTCGCGCTCTCGTTGCATCCTGATCCATTGGTCATGAAGGCAATGCCAAATATTACGCCTCCAAGCGAGACGGTGATTGTATATCTTCCTTTGTATCCTGAGGCAAAACCCATTGCACCAGTCAGCAATATCGGTGACATGGGGACTCCGATGGATGCGGATTTGGTGGATGAGTCTCTTTATTATGCTTCGAATGATTCAGCCAAACAGATTCAATCGTGGTATACTGCGCAATTTCGAAAATTAGGCTTTCAAGTGGATGGATGGGGGCAGTCGAGTGATCATGGCAAAACGATTACGAGTGACGTGGAATTTGCGAAAAAAGGGATGCCAGGAGAGCCTACTCAAGTGCCCGATATTAGCTTAGGATTTCTGACAGCTAAACAAAATGGAAAAACAATATTTAAGCTGAAAGCGGCTTACATTATTACGCCGACCAGATCCAAAAACTCATATATACCCACCAATAGTAAGAAAGTCGTGTTGATGAACGGAAGCCAGTCGAAAACCATCACCAATATTACATGGATATCGCAAGTGATCGGGCAAATTAATCAACTGCAGATGACGACACCTGGAATCACAAGTGTTCCTGCTGTGACAAATGGAGTGAATGAAACCGTTACTGCGAAATTTTACGAGAATAATGGGGCTGTGATGAGTGTGGATTTTCAACTCCCCACGAGTGCCGTGAGGATAGGGAATGTAACATTGAATGATTCCATTATGCTGGAGAAAGAGATACAGGCAATTTTTAATGAAGGATCTTCATCATCAGAGAACCAGTCTCAGCAACAGTCGTCAACGACTGTGAATCCACAACCAAATTGGACACTGATTCACAATGTGGTATTAGCAAAGTCAAAGATTCCTGGTAATTCAGGGGATCAACTTGAACTCATTGATATAAGCGGGAAATATGCGAAAAATCCGATTATAGGTTCATTTCAAGGGAATAACTGGACTGGGCAATTTCAGCTCCGACTGGTGAATTCGACGCGGAAAGTGGTATCGAAACTAAATCTGCCATCCAACCCCAAACTCCCTGAAAATGTTTACGGAATATTTTCGAGGCATTTCAAATTCAGCTTTGCGGACTATAACGGGGACGGGTATTCAGACTTTACACTCGGTCAGTATCATGACGGCAATGGATACATATACCAAATATTTACGATTGAGCCATCTGGCATCAAACGACTACAGACCAATCCCACATGGATTTATACGAATGATATGAGCTATTCACCTTTGTTCAAAAAAGTAAAATTTGATGCATTCCAAATTACCTACTTTGACAACGCGAAAACAAAGTGGACTCAGGTGACGTATACATGGAAAAACGGCAAGTTTGTTGCGGGGGGGGGTAATTCAGTTAAGCATCATACATAGGATAGAAGTTTAAGACATAGTAAACGGTTGGTATACGAATTAACGAAAGGAGATCTGGTATTGGAAAACAACTTCAATGCTCAGCTAATCGAATTGTTATACGGAAGCGAATGGTTCATGGATATACTTCGAGCAGTTCGTATCTGCGATCCGCCAGATTGGTTGGTTGGTGGTGGAGTGATACGAAATATCGTTTGGGATCATTTGCATGGATACGTCGAATCAACACCTCTGAAGGACGTAGATGTCGCTTTTTTCGATGACGCAGAATTGTCCCCAGAGCGAGATCGAGGGGTTCAGAATGAATTGCATCGCATTTTGCCAAACGTTCCGTGGGAGGCAAAGAACCAAGCCGCTGTACATTTGTGGTATGAACGGGTGTTCGGATTTCCTGTTGAACCACTGGTGTCCTCAGCGGATGCTATTGCAACGTGGCCAGAACCAGCCACTTGCGTGGCTGTCAGGCTACTTGATAATGACGAGATCGTCACCGTGGCTCCGTATGGGTTAGATGATTTATTCTATATGGTTTTGCGTCGAAATCCCCAACGTATCACCAATGAGATCTTTCTCGACAGATTACGTGCGAAGACACCGCAAGCGAAATGGCCGAAAGTTCACGTGATTTTATGAGAGATTTTGAAAGGTCAACCGAATACATATGCGAGACAACCTCGGTGCTCTTGTTAAACTCAAGGGCACGAAGAAACAGGGTTAAAATGGTAATAGGGAGAATATCGCAGTAAGTATTAGGAGGTGGTTGCATTGCCAATGTCCGACTACTACAAACAACTTCGTCAGAAAATCGGCACACAACTAATCTTTAGTCCTAGTGTTGCCGCCATCATTCGAAATGAGAACGGTGAGATACTTTTTCAACGATCCTCTTTGAGTAGTGATATTTGGAGTCTGCCTGCTGGGGCGATTGAGCTTGGGGAAACGCCAGGAGAGGCGGTAAGACGGGAAGTTTACGAGGAAACAGGATTACACGTTCTTCCTGATAAATTGGTGGGTGTGTTTGGTGGCGACAAATTCAGGTTTACATACCCTGATGGGAACCAAGTTGAGTATTTGATATTCGTGTTTGAGTGCATTGTTGAGACTGGCGAATTAGAACCTGTGGATGGAGAATCGGCAGAATTGCAATATTTCCCCGCTTCATCCGTGCCAAAATTGGCTATCCCATATCCAAAAGAGATTTTTTGGCTCTCTTCATTGAAACGGCCATTATTTCAATAATGGCGTATGGGACATTCGGGAACGAAATGTTCCATGTTACATTCCAATGTTTTCAGATTGAACTCAAAGGGGAGTCAAATAAATGATAATTGGCAATCAGGAATTTTATGTGAATGGATTGACTTACACTATAAGATCTGCCGTCGAACATGATGCAAAAGATTTGTCCGAATTAAGGCTACAAATTGATGGAGAGACAGAAAACTTAGACAGAGAAAGAGGAGAGGTTTACATTAATGCATTAGGATTTGAACGCTTAATTCAGACAGACACGAGTAGTCAGAGAAATTTATTTTTGATTGCTATCGCGAATAATCAACTTGTAGGATTTTCAAGATGTGAAGGGACGGATCTTAAGAGATTATCGCATAAAGTCGAATTCGGTGTAGGGGTACTAAAAGAGTATTGGGGGTATGGGATCGGAAAAAATCTTCTGAAAGTTTCTCTTACTTGGGCAGATTCTATTGGCATAAAAAAAGTAACTTTGAACGTGTTAGAAACCAATGACAGAGCGATTGGATTGTATAAAAGTCTTGGTTTTGAAATTGAGGGCATATTAAAAAACGATAAGTTTCTTTCCGACGGGAAATACCATGACACCATTGTTATGGGAAGATTTAATGCCATCTAAAATAAATCTTGCTGAACAAACGAACCGATTACTGAAAGCGGGTTTATTTCTTTGTACACTTTGTTAGTAACTCTTATCTTGAAAATTCGAGGTGTATGATGCCAAAAATGATAAAGATTGATCGCCCAAAGATTTCACCTGGCTTGGAAGCAGTAAACTTGCATGATGTTTTTCGTGGGGAAGAGCCTGAGTTTGTCAACTGTTCGGTTGCAAATGCTCAGTTGGAGAATCGGTCAGTGGAGCAGATGATTATATCCAAAGTAATTTTGAAGAATGTATCTTTAATGAACAGCACCTTGATGAACATAGATGCTACCGACGTGATTTTCGACAATTGTAATCTGTCTAATGCACGTTTAGGTCGAGGGAACATATATAGAGCAGAGTTTAGGAACTGTAAATTGGTGGGGCTGGATTTATCTGAATCGACTGTGGGAAATGTTCTCTTTGAGAATTGTGACTTGAACATGAGTAATTATGCGGAATCCAGGTTAAAACAGGTGCATTTTGAAGAGTCTTTGTTGAGAGGTTCCAATTTTGTCCACACTATGTTCCATAAAATCAGTCTGAATCGATGCGACCTCAATGATGCAGATTTTACACATACATCACTCGAAGGGATTGATATCAGTACTTGTACCTTCGAGAAAATCCACGTGTCGTTAGGAAACTTGATGGGATGCGAAGTTTCTCCGAGTCAAGCCATTGCGTTCGCCACATTATTTGGACTTAAAGTAAAAGAATAATAGGTTCTCTTGCCTTACGAAATCGTTCAGGGGAAAGTGATGTCGTTCAGTCATTAGTTTTCAGACTCCGTTCCAGTATACGACATTCTAACGAAAATTAGATCACCAAATAAGAGGTGTGATTCAAGTATAAGTGAGGTATTCGAATTTTATAATGCTGGTGCTGAAAAAGGTAGATTAGAGAGAGGACTTGGAAAAATAGAATTATATAGAACTAAGCATACCCTTATTTAATTGCACAAGCATATTTCCACACTCCACTGAGATTACAAAAAGAAGTGGAGTCGGTGGGGTTTCAAACGATTCAAAAGTAGGTTACACAGAGGGAGAGCTTGCATTGAAACTGATATCTTCGTACTGGGAGACGGAACGGTTATTTATTCGTGATGCTGTATTGGATACAGATTTAGATGGTCTGCAAAAACTTTGGGAAAGCACTGCTTACATCGGTGAGTATGATGGATACCCAGAGAGAAAAGAAGATGATATGTACAGAGACTTGACCGAAGGTGACTTACCGCCAAAAGGATCTAAGGATCGTTTCAAAGTGCAATCAATTTTCTCAAAAGAGACCTCCGAAATGGTCGGATATATGACTCTTTATCAAGGGTATCCCGACAATGAAACTGTGTGGCTTACCTTTTTTTACATAGGAGTAGTGAATCAGACACGGGGCTACGGTCAAGAGATAATATCGCAATTTGCACTCGAAGCAAAGACGGCAGATTTTCGAAGATTGATGTTACAAGTAGCTCTGAAAAACTGGGGTGCGATTCGTTTTTGGACTAAAGCAGGGTTCAACAAAATCACTGGGTTTTATGGAGATAATACTTACGGAAATAATACATTTGCCAATCTTGCACTTGAAAAGTCTTTAGATTAGTTTTTTTGGTTTGTTCACGTAACGGGGTCAGTTCAAGAACTACCATACGCCGTTGAACTGTGAGGCGCATTACCGTGATGAATTATTAGAGATTGGCAAGCAGTATAATCAGGCTCTTGAAGACGTCCAACTGCAAAAAGGGGAACTGATCCTAGAGAAATACAACACGCGTATGCAGATGTATTACCGACATTGCAGGAGTTGAGACGGCAAGGTGTTCGAATTGGTGTGTTAACGGATGTGCCGTATGGAATGGACAGAGAATTTGTCTTGGAAGATTGCAGACCGATCATCGATCATATTGATGTTTTGTTGACTTCTGTCGATGTGGGGTACCGCAAGCCACACGTGGAAGGGTATATGAAACTGTCTGCTTTACTGGGAGTGAGTCCTAGCGAACGATTAAATGGGCAAGAAGTTCAGGTCGATTCGGAGTCGTGGAGGGTGGACATTCAATATGGAAATCTCATTGATTAGGCATGGGAAGTCAAGGTGCGTTGCCCAACATCGAATAGCTGTGAAAGACGTAGCGCATTGGATTGAATGCTATGATGACAGTGGCGTTTTTGAAGAGCACTCTTTTCCACCAGAAACGCTTAAAAGAGTGACAGAAGCCAGTATGGTGGTGACAAGTGATTTACATCGGTCTATCGAGTCTGCTCGATTGTTAAATTCGAAGGCACCTATCATTTCTTTACCATTGTTTCGTGAAGCCGAACTACCTATTCTTTCGGATCAATTTGGGAAAATTAAATTAACGCCGAATGAGTGGATAGTGATTTTAAGGGGTCTATGGCTGGCTGGGTATTCTAGGGAATGTGAGTCGTTGAATCAAGCAAAACAAAGGGCTAGGACAGCCTGCGAACAATTAGTGTCCTATGTCCATGAACATGAATCAATTGCAGTAGTGGGGCATGGTTTTTTTAATCAAATGATAGTCCAGAAACTACGACAAA
>JAJZCJ010000340.1 GCA_021846145.1 Bacillota bacterium | reverse complement strand
GGATCAACAAGATGACGAAGAAAGACCCGAACTCGCGAAAGCTAAATGGCTTACGGCAAAAACTAGAGAAACAACAACGCAAAGTGACGTTCTACCAGCAGCACTTGGATGACGGTACATTTCCCCCTGTGATTTTTGGTAGCCGTGAGATGTTGATGGCACAGTTCAAAGAAGGTGCGAATAAGGAATCATGGCGCACACAGTGGAATGATTCGCGCAACGGGCGACTCTCCGCAAGAGGGGATCGAGCGAAGAAAGGCAATCCACTTCTGCGCATTAGTGAGCAAGGCGACAATTGGCAATTGGAAATCTCACTGGATACTTTCCAAGGTGCCGGCGAACGGATACGCTACGACAAGTTGCGGATACCACTCTATGTCGCACGCAAAGTATCGAAGGTAACGGGTGCCATCAATGGGCGCGATTATGTCGCACTACTCAGGAAAGCGATCCAAAACGGTGATCCGTACCACGTCGAAATCCTACGGCGCGACGGCGTCTATCACGTCCACATCACCGTAGAAGAGGCACCTGCTAAAATCGTGACGTACCCCATCAATGGCTGGGTAGGGATGGATGCGAATCCCACACTACTTGCCTTGTGCCACATCCACCCTGACGGTAACCCTGCGGCGTTTACGAAGGTGTCGGAAGGGCAACTATACGATGCCCGAAGTAACAGACGAGACTGGCTAATTGGTAACATGGCCAAAGAAGTCGTCACCTTTGCCAAGAAACGTGGCGCGGGCTTAGTGGTAGAGGATTTGAAGTTTGTTAATGATAAAGAGACGAGTCGCAAGTTTCGACGAATCACCCATCAATTCGTTTATCGCAAGGTGATCGAAACGGTAGAACGGCGAGCCGAACGCGAAGGGGTGGAGATACGTAAGGTGC
Organism: Bacillota bacterium; assembly: GCA_021846145.1. The sequence continues at coordinate 2,421 of JAJZCJ010000340.1, read as the reverse complement.
ATCCCGCTTACACGTCTGTCATCGGGCGGTTGAAATACCAACCGCAATACGGAATTAGCGTGCATTCATCCGCCGCACTGGTGATTGCGAGGCGCGGTGGTCTCAAGATCAGGCGAGAAAATGTACCCAAGGTGCTACGTGAGTGGTTGCAAACCAAGCAACCATTTAACGAACAAGCGTACCGGAAAAGTGATTGGAGTATATGGAGTCAAGCGAAGAAAGTGATTGAAAAAACCTTACAGGAGAAAGGAGGCAACCTGGTTTCGTGGTTAGGAGAACGCAAGGAATTGCTCCTTAGATAACGAGCAAGTCCTGCCGTGTACACGTGGAGAAAGGCACGGCGGGGAACCTGATCGGGACTAGGTAACACCTAGGAAGAGGGAAACACGAAGCGGACATAGGAAGAGGTAACTTTTCTGTTCTCCGATTTGGCTCCTTTTCGGTGGTGCGAGAGCAGCCTCCAAGCGGATGAATCCTGTAAGACCGCGGGCTCGTAAGAGTCGAAAAAATCTATCGAGATTATCATAGGTTTTTTGAACCAGGCAAACAACGATAGAGCTCAAATACGAAAAATTATTCACGCTTTTCCCATTTCTGCAAGATGTTCAGATCCATGCTTCTTACCTTACGCCAGTAACACTTCATGCTGGCATTTGCGCTTTTAGTGATGGTTGCGAAAGTTCGTTAATTCCCCTCGTTATTAAAGGGTCAATTAAGGTTTTGAAAACAGCCGAATCCGGCAGGGAAATCCTGCTTTATCGCATTGGACCAGGTGAAACATGCATTATTATGCTTTCTAGTGCATTAGGAAATATTCCGTATCCTGCAACGGCAATCGTTGAACAAGATGCAGAAGTAATGATGATTCCTATTGAATTATATAAACAATGGCTTCAAAACAATCAGTCTATTCAAGCCTTTACATACCAAAGCCTAGCGCTACGATTAAGTTCTGTCATGGCGCTCATTGAGGAGATTTCGTTTAAGCGAATGGATCTTCGACTTATTCGCTTTCTTCTGGATCATACGTCTGAGAAGCAGCCTAAAATATACGCTACTCATGAAGAAGTAGCTAGTGAACTGGGAACTGCTCGCGAGGTAATTAGTCGTATTTTGAAGAACTTGGAGGGGAGCGGTTTATTGAGACTTTCAAGAGGAAAAATTGAGATAACCAAACGGCAAGAATTAGAAAATTTGATCAATAATCTGTGATTTTGTCACTGAAGATTCTCCCTGAAGGATATATCATTTTAGATAACGAAAATTACTCTTTGGGAGGAATCACAATGAAAAAAAATGCAGGAAATATCGATAGAACCGTCCGTGTTGTTCTTGGAATTATCATTTTAGCCCTATGGTTTTTTCTTCCTGGGCATGCGAAGTATTTTGCCTTGATCGGACTAATCCCTCTTTTAACAGCATTAATTGGATGGTGCCCCTTGTATTCAATTTTCGGCATTAATACTTGTAAGAGGTAATGCATAATAACACCGCAAAAAAAACCGGAAAGTAGACTGAAAGTGGTCTACCTTCCGGTTTTGTATTTATCCTAAATTCTCGTTCTATATTATGGATTAATCCAGAGTGGGATGAGGTGGGCGGATCAGATGATCGTTTACTAGTTTGCTGGCGGATACAACGAAGTCATAGAAGGAATGCCACTACCTCGCGCAGATGGGCTAGTCCCACTCGATGACAAAAATTTCCGAATCGTTCGCCTGATGTTCGACTGGTGGCATATAATTTGACGATGGGGTCAAGGGTGTCCGCTAAATCTTCCAATGGCACTTGTTCCAAGAATAGTTCATTTAACCGCGTTCCCAGTGAATTGGCTCCTAGGAAAATGTCATATTTACCAAGCACACGACCGACAAATCCAATGTCTGATATGTAGGGTCGGGCACAGCCGTTGGCACAACCTGTCATTCTGACGGTGAGGGGCTCGCCAGCTAAACCGTAAATTGCGAATAATGATTCTAGTTCGGTCAAAACACTCGATATGACACGTTCTGATTCGGCAATTGCTAGTCCACAAGTCGGCATGGAAGGGCATGCCATCGCATTTTGTCTGATCACACTCACGTCCTTGGCAAGTGCGACACCAGCTTGGCGCAAACGCGCTTCAATAATAGGCCGATCTGCTGACTTGATACCTTCAAGTATCAGATTTTGCTGCGTGGTGAGATGAATGGTTGGCTGGTAGGTGGCGATGATGTCACGCAGCACTGACCGGAGTTGGAGTGACCCTTCATCCTTGATGCGTCCGTTTGCGACCAACAGTCCGATAAATCCTTCATCACAGTGGTCGTGCTGATGCCAACCTAAGTGATCTGCAAATGATTCCCATAGGACTTCTCGTGGCGCAGTGAGTTCGCGACCAATTCGTTCTTCCACTTGACTTTGGAACCACCCAAGACCCAT
>JAJZCJ010000339.1 GCA_021846145.1 Bacillota bacterium | reverse complement strand
GGAAAACAATCAATCATTACCGTGCACAAGGATTTTTGATCGCCATTGACGATATGGGTTCTGGTTATTCGGGGTTGCTCACACTCGTCGAGTTAACCCCTGATTACATCAAACTAGACCGTGGGCTAATTTCCCACATTGACACTGAGCCAAGTAAACAAGCAATGGTGGAAGCAATGGTCATGGTCGCACATAAAATTGGTGCACAAACAATCGCTGAAGGCATTGAAACCGTGCAGGAACTGGCCGTAGTCAGTGCACTGGGCGCTGATTACGGCCAAGGGTTCCTTCTGGGACGTCCGGCCCCCATTATCACTGCCACCGCAGCAACAACCTAGAGTTTAGCTAATTTCTTGATCGCCCAATTTACAATTTTAGCGGCACCTTGATGCGCATTGGTCATAATAACACGCCATGTTTTCACGAAAAATCCTGCTTTAGGGTCACTTTCTTGAGCGTACACGGGTACCTTCAGGACAACGTGACCTTGATATCCGATTTCCTCCATCCCTACCTGTTGTCCTTTTATAATCGGGGCAATTGTCACGCTAGGGATAAACTGAGTAAATATCGAGTTGCCCAAACTGCGCGGAATGTTTAACCATACATCATGTTTGGGCGCTACTGAAATCATTTGTTTTTGCGCATCTTTAACGGTAAGTGGTGTTAACAGGGCTTGTCCCGCAGTCTGAATTTTCTCTTGTTTGAACTGTTGAAATCCATAATTCAGGAGATTTTTCGTGTCTTGAAAAACGTTGGTAAACGAACTAGCATCCATCACCACACTAACCAATCGACGCCCATTTCTAATCGCTGTTCCCGAAAAACAATATCCCGCTTGATCTGTCGAACCTGTTTTCAATCCATCCAGCCCTGCATACTGCCCTAGCAGTTGATCGTACGTATAACCATACTGACCGGGGTGAATGTACATACCTGGTTCCGATGCATATTTCAATACGACGGGAAAGTTTTGAATAAGATATCGCGACAACTTCGCCACATCATAGGCATTCGTATACTGTTTTGCGTTTTGAAGTCCTGATGCGTTCACATAATGAGTGCCGGTCAATCCCAATTGCGTCGCTTTTTGGTTCATTTGTTTAGCAAAAACTGTTTCACTGCCGGAAATGTCATCTGCAATCGCTACTGCCGCATCATCTGCAGAAACAACGTACATATATTCCAACATTTTTGCCAATGTGATATTTTCCGTTGGATTAAGATAAGCCACAGATAATCCAGGAGTTTGCGCCACTTGATAAGCATTCTGGCTAACTGGGATCAACGAATGATAGGTCAACGTTCCTTTTTTGACGCGTTCTAGCGCAATAATAGATGTCATGAGCTTGACCAGTGAGGCAGGATAATGCTTTTGCATGATGTTTTTCGCATATAATACCTGCCCGGTTTGTGCATCCATTAAAATCGCTGCAGGAGCAGACACGGGCACCGCCGCCACTTGCAAGTTGGCGTTAATCGGTATCCAAACATTACTCCCCTTGTTAAGTGGCGTTACACCCCCTGTTTCGGCTAGTGCAACTACCCCAGCTGCCACTACTACAATACCCACAGCACTAATGCCCATGGCACGTCTAATTTTCCCCACAAAGTTTCCTCCTGAAAGCAAATCCAGCCGACTTTTATTACAGTTTTACATTATACACGAAATTAGTCAGTATTCATTTGCAAAAAACCAACTTGTAGATCAAGATTTAATGTAGGAAAGGGGAAGTGTGAAATGTTAGGAATTTCGATGAATTCTTTTGGCGATGCAGAGGTGCTGCAACTGGTACAACTACCAGATCCAATCATCAAAGCAGGTCACGTACGCGTGCGCATTACAGCTGCAGCGATCAATCGGGCGGATCTTTTGCAGCGGCAAGGATTTTATCCCGCACCGCAAGGAGAATCAGCAATTCTAGGACTTGAAATGGCCGGTGAGGTAATGGAACTAGGAGAAGGAGTTAATAATTGGCAAGTCGGAGATCGGGTTTGCGCACTACTCCCCGGTGGTGGTTACGCAGAACAAGTGATCGTGGACGCAAACATGCTTGCCAAAATTCCTGATGGATTAAGTGACATTCAGGCTGCCGCGATACCAGAAGTGTTTCTCACTGCGTATTCCAATTTAGTCTGGCTTGGCCATATCAAGCGCAATGATCAGGTATTGATTCACGCGGGGGCTAGCGGAGTGGGGACAGCAGCCATTCAATTAGTAAAAGCATTCGGCGGCATTTCTTATGTCACCGTTGGATCTACTGATAAACTCAATTTCTGCTTACAACTTGGCGCAAATAAAGGCGTGAATTATCATCAGGATGCATTCGCCAAACAAATCAAAGAGTGGACCGACAATAATGGTGTCGAAATCATTATGGACTTTATCGGTGCCCCCTATCTTATCGATAACTTGAATAGCTTGGCGATAGACGGCAAACTCATCGTCATTGGCACGATGGGTGGAACCAATGCAAGTGACTTCCCCATGGGAATTTTGCTTGGTCGAAGATTGCAAATTCTCGGAACGGCACTGCGCTCCCGTCCACTTACGCAAAAAATCGCGTTGACCAGAGAATTTTGGCAGTTTGCGACACCACTTTTTGAAGCAGGAGTGATCAAGCCCATTGTTGATCGGGTATTTCCTTTACACGCAGCGGCAGCGGCACATCGCTACATGGAATCAAATCAGAATATCGGGAAAATTGTATTGCAAGTGGAAGATGCGTCCTTCTGAACCGCATCTTCTTGATAAATATTAATCCGAAATGGAGGAAAACAGGCTAATCATGTCGAATAAACACCTATATTATAGGGATATAACATGGGGTGTTTAAACAATTGAAGCGAAAGCATAATAAGCACACGATGATTAGTCTATTGCTTGCAGCATCGCTAAGTAGCAGTATTCCGATGGCTGCAATGGCCACATCTTTATCTCAAGAAAAGCAAGCATTATCTCAGTTACAATCAGAAGCTAATCAAACCAATCAACAAATTGTCATTGCTAAATCACAAGCTCAATCTTTACAATCTAAAGTCCAAAATTACGAAAGTTCACTCAATAATTTACAAACTGCATTATTTGCTAATCTTTCACAGATGAAGCACACAGAACAACAAATAACAAAGTTAGACCAACATATTAAAGAAAATCAAAAACAACTCGCCTATTATCGCCAACACTTGGCCTCACAAATTCAGGTTATGTACGAAAGCGGCAAAGTTTCTTATCTTGAAGTCTTGTTTCAATCCGCCAACTGGCAGGATTTTCTTAGTCGTCTGTACATGCTTGTTACGATAGCGAAAGCGGATCA
>JAJZCJ010000027.1 GCA_021846145.1 Bacillota bacterium | reverse complement strand
GATCAAACAATCCATTCGGAAACTTGAAGCACTGGGATTGACGGTGACAGTGGAGGAGTCTGCTGCCTCATAAATTCACTAGCGGTATTCATTGATCTATTACGTGCCGACTACGGCTCTATTTGAGTCTGGTCTTTTACGATAGTTCAGTACTTTATTTTCGGGATAGAAGTGCAGGATATAGCGTTCATGGGATGGACATGATGTATGGTAAATCTGCCCCTGTCATGCAGTACCATACATCATTGGCGTTGTTGTGCCAACCGTTTTTCTTTGTCGTGTTTGATAAATTCACTAACGAGTTGATCATCTTCTTTATTCTCAGGAGGGAAAGGCATAACATATCCCCCGCCTTAGCTGCTACATCATCAAGACGTTTCATGCGTTTCCAAAATTCTTGGTCAGATACATTATTCATGTAAAATCACTCCTTTTATCTCATATACTTATTTACAAGAAGGGCGGCAGCAATTTCATCAATGAACATTCTTTGTTTAGAAATCGAAATTGCACCGAGTGTTTCTTCGTAGTGGGTTACTAACCCTGTTTTTGCATAGAAACTAACATAGCCATCCAACCCTAGTTCAATACTCTTTTGGCAAATCATCCGCAACGAATGGTACGACCACCGTATCATATGTTTCTTGTGATTCTCGATGTATCAAACACGGCGTTAGTTCATCAATGATGATGTCCACTGGCGGGGTGTTCGCTTTCTTCTTATATGATAACATGCTTTTCACTATATCGGTATCCATTATCATTCACCTTTCCCCTTCGGATTATAACCGAAAATGTCGACGAAATACCGTGTCTTTCCGGCATCCCATCATCCTGACCCACTCGCCTGTCTCTCCTTTGGCAAACAGGAATCCCGTCGCATCAAACGTCGCAGGATACTCCTTGCCCTCAAGGAACGTTTCGCCTTGGACTTGTTTGTGTTGGGTGCAGCTCACCTTTGTCGTTGTGTTCATTCCGTTCATTCCCTTATGAAAATAGTATCACCCTAACCGCCTTCGCAAAGAAGACCATCAGGGTGATATTGGTGATTTCAGCTTTCACTATTTCGATCAGACATTGGCACTATTGTCATGAAAGTTGAACAAGAAATAAAAGGTTCACGACAATAAAAAAGCCGCGTACATTCGCGGTTTTTGGAGTGGGCCCAAGTGGACTCGAACCACTGACCTCACGATTATCAGTCGTGTGCTCTAGCCAGCTGAGCTATAGGCCCAAAATTGGTTGCGGGGGCAGGACTTGAACCTGCGACCTTCGGGTTATGAGCCCGACGAGCTGCCAACTGCTCCACCCCGCGCTATGAAATTGAAATGGGCAGTGGCAGGATCGAACTGCCGACCCCTCGCGTGTGAAGCGAGTGCTCTCCCCCTGAGCTAACCGCCCATATGGATGGTTTAACAAAAACAAAACTGGTGACCCCAAGGGGATTCGAACCCCTGATTCCGCCGTGAAAGGGCAGTGTCTTAACCGCTTGACCATGGGGCCATAAATTGTGGCTCCCCGAGTAGGATTCGAACCTACGACCCTCCGGTTAACAGCCGGATGCTCTACCGTTGAGCTATCGAGGAAAATGGTGGTGGAGCTAAGCGGAATCGAACCGCTGACCTCTTGAGTGCGATTCAAGCGCTCTACCAGCTGAGCTATAGCCCCATTACATAAACGATAAAAATGGTGCCGAAGGCCGGACTCGAACCGGCATGGGGGTCACCCGCGCGCTTTTGAGGCGCGTGCGTCTGCCTATTCCGCCACTTCGGCATAATGGCGTGCCCTGAGAGATTCGAACTCCCGACCTTTTGATTCGTAGTCAAACGCTCTATCCAGCTGAGCTAAGGGCACTTAAAAAGAGAACATGAGTAGAATAACAAAAACTCATGTCCTACGTCAAGTGCATTTCGCTAATTTCTAAAATATACTTTACCAATTAGAAATTTTCTCCTTTTGTGGGCCGAAAACTCTAATTGATTATGCTTGTTTCACTCTACGATAAGTTTATCATGAGTTGAATGTGCTATTTTCTTATAGCTCTGATATACTGTATACAGTTAATTAACTGATTGTGAGGAGGGAAGTCATCATGGCTGCCGTCGAAGAAGAATGGGCCGACCTTTCCTTCTTTCAGACTCTCTTTGATCAAGCAAGTGATGGGTACATTGTACTCGACAATCAACTTAAAGTACGTTATCTCAACCAAACTTCCAAAGAATGGTTTGGCTATCCAATAAAACTCAATGAAATTACTTGTAGTCATTTACTACAATGTGACCTTTCCGAAAGCGATGCAATAGATGAAAAATGCTTAGGTTGTAAAGTTCTACTTAACCGCGCATCGATCAATGCAGAACAATTCAATGTCCGCAAACAAGATGGCAAGACTTTGCCTGTCAGTATTAGTTATAGTTATATCTCATGGCATAATCATGAATCCTTTGTGTTAATGGCACTTCGTGACATTTCCCTACAAAAAAAGTTAGAACAAGAACGCATCATGAAGGATGCCCTTCACTATACAGTCGAAGAACGTGAACGTATTGCTCGTGATCTTCATGACACCGTCGCACAAGACCTAGCCTATACTGGGTTACGCCTGAAGCAACTGCGTCGAGAATGGGCAAAAACTAACGCTGTACCCTCTCCATCTGTTGTCGAAGAATTATCGTCAATCAGTCAGGTGATTGACAGATCTATCAAAGAATTGCGCAATTCTCTTTATGATTTGAACTTTGAACTTGAAACAGATTTTTTCGAGTTTATTCGTGAGCACGCCATTCAGCTAGAACTTCGCTCTGGAATCAAGACAGAGGTGGATATTCACGATACTGGTTCTGCTTGGGCCGATCGGGTGGAAGTTCAATTAGCGCGCATGGCTAAAGAAGTGCTCACCAACATTCAAAAACATTCCCATTCCCGTTATGTGCGTTTGTGGTTTAACAGAACGCCACAAGAGATGCGTATCGTCATTTCTGATGATGGCATTGGTTTTAATCCAAAAATAGCCCAGGAAGACCCGCGGCATTATGGAATTAAGTCAATTGAGGAACGATGTAGAATACTTGGCGGAACTGCGAATGTGGATTCCCAGCCCGGTCAAGGAACCACGTGGAAATTCCACATTCCCGCACACTATGAAGCAAAACACAATATTCCACAAGCTACTCCAACACGTTCCATCCAATAAAAATCACCCGCGACTATCGCAGGTGATTTTTATTGACATCACTTATACCAACGCATGTGTTATGCTTTGGTATACCAATCTTTCCACAATTGCCACAGCGTATATCCTCCAGCCCAGTTGTAAACAGATTGAAATCCGTGCTGCCTCAATATCCGCGAAGCCACATAACTCCTGAACCCACTTCGACAATAGAGAACCACCGGATGATTGGGATCAAGTTCGTTAATATGATCACGAAATCCAGGAAGAGGAATGAGTTTTGCTCCCTCCATACTGCCTTTCGCAGTTTCGTCAGGATCACGCACATCCACAATTTGTACATTAGGCGCGAACATGTCAAAATGTTCGGTTTGCACCACTTCTACCAACCCATCCAGAATATTCTGCGCTGTCATCGCTGCCATAATGATTGGATCTTTTGCTGATCCAAATGGCGGCGCATACGCCAAATCCAACTCCATCAGATCAGTGACAGTTAACTTCGAATAAATTGCCGTAGCAAGGACGTCTATGCGCTTGTCGACGCCTTCTATGCCAGTAATTTGAGCGCCAATAATCTTGCCATCATCAGGTGTAAAGAGCAATTTGATAATCATGTCTTTTGCCCCAGGATAATACCCTGCATGATGTTTCGAGATCGTATAAGAAACTTTATAAGGTTGGTTTGCTCGTTTCGCAGATTTCTCAGTAAGTCCAGTTTGAGCTAAGACTTGATCTTGAAAGCGAACGATAGAAGTACCGAGCACCCCAGCAAATTTGCCTGGTCTCCCCATCATGTGATTAGCAATCACGCGCGCTTGCTTATTGGCGGGCCCTGCAAGTGGAATCCAAGTGTCCTCCCCTGTCGATTGAAAAGTACTATCTGCCAAGTCACCCGCAGCATAAATATCTGGATCACTCGACTGTAAATACTCATTCACCTTGATAGAGCCTGCGACACCTAAATCAAGTCCTGATTGTTTGGCAATGACCGAATCCGGTCTCACGCCTAGTCCTAATAGGAACATGTCACCCGTCACTTCATTGCCTGACTCCAGCACCACTCGTTGCGCCATTCCATCACCTTGCAACGATTGAATCCCGTCATTCAAAATAAGCTCTACGCCGGCCTTCTCCAGTGCCTTGATCACTGGTATTGTCATTTCAGGATCAGCAGGTGGCATGATTTGCGGTGCCTTCTCAATCAAAGACACCTTCAAACCCCTTAACAAGAAAGCCTCTACCATTTCAATGCCAATAAAACCTGCGCCAATCACGACTGCTTTTTTCACAAGACCACTAGAAATTTTATCCTGAATGGCATCTACGTCAGGAACTGATCTTAACTGGTACACATTTGAAAAATCAATCCCAGGAATCGGCGGACGAATTGGCGCAGCGCCTTGTGCTAATACCAGTTTGTCATAGCTTTCCTCGTATGTTTGTCCCTTGTCATGATCAAGAATTGTCACTGTTTTATGGTCACGATCAATCGCCACTAGTTCATTTTTCACACGGACGTCTATGTGAAAGCGCGCACGTAAACTTTCAGGCGTATTTAAGATCAACTCTTCACGCTCTTTAATTTCACCAGCAATGTAGTAAGGAAGACCGCAATTAGCAAAGGAAACATATTCCCCTTTTTCCAAAAGTATAATCTCAGCCTTCTCATTCAGTCTTCTCAACCTTGCTGCGGTTCCTGCCCCAACAGCAACGCCTCCAGCGATCACAATTTTCATTGCAAATCCTCCTAAAGTTTAATTTTAGTTATTGTTTGATTGTGTCCTTTGTGTAGAGAGTATACCCCGATAAGTTGTGAAAAAAATGAGCGAGGTGGACTACAAAAAGGCTCGTGTATAGTACTTTCATACTATACACGAGAAGTTCATCCAATGTATTTATAATAACAAAAAAATCATTTAAATGATTCTTTATTTTCATTTAAATCATGAAATAAGTTGTCTAATCTAGTCAGCTCATCCTCAACCAATCGTAAATTCGATTCAATGGTTTCACTGTGTTTTGAAAACAACAACAGCCGCATGGCTAATAAGGAATTCCTTACTTCGTTCACCATCGACCAAGGGATTACCTGCGCAGTCTGAATGAACCCATAAATCTCCTGCTTGCGTCGAATGGACGCTACTTTGTGCTCACGACCCAACCATGCAATATACATACATCCAAGATATACCAACGTCTCAAGAGGAACTTCTGACCAAAAAAAACCGACCTGCGAAAACCGAATGCCAGTTAAAATAAGCCCTCCGACGATCGCGGGAATAAATCCAAGTAAATACCCAATCGCACCGACCAAGACCACTTCAAGGCTCATTTCTATATTATGAAGCAAAAAGCCAAGAATACACAGACCAATACCGATGACAGCAGCAATTAACGTCATTTTTTGCTTCAAAAAATCAAATAATACCTGATCAGAGTGATGTATACGAGTTAGCCATCCCATCCACTTCGCATCCCAATTTTTCATATATTAGATAAGTCCGAATCATTAGAATTGTTTTCATCTACAAGTCCTTCCCTTACCGCATAGGTGGCAGCTTCCACTCGGTTGGATACATGTAGTTTATCCAGTATATTCCTCACGTGATTGCGTACTGTGTTTTCACTGATAAACAGTCGTTTAGCGATATCACGATTAGAAGCGCCTGTCCCCAACTCTCGCAGCACCTCAATTTCACGAGCAGTTAATGGCTCCACACCATCGCCAACGGGCGCAGCGGCCTTGGGTCTAGACATCTCTGATAGAATTCGCAATGCGAGATTGCTTGGAACCACTGCCTCTCCTGCTGCAACACTGCGAATAGAATGAAGCAACTCCTCCGGATCCACCGTTTTTAATACATAACCCTGCGCACCAGATTTTACCGCTTCAAACAAGGAACGCTCATCTTCATTCACCGTCAGAATTAAAATTTTCACTTGATGGTCAACATCACGTATGCGTTTAGTAGCTTCCATGCCTCCCATTACAGGCATGGCCAAATCCATGATCAGCACATCTGGATGCGTTTTCTGGACTAGTGCGATCGCATCCCTACCGTTGTCAGCTTCACCCACTACTTCTATATCCGAAGAAGCATTAATAATGCCGATCACACCTTTTCTAAAAAGATGGTGATCGTCAACTACATTAACCTGAATCGACATCTTAGATTCCCACCCAATTGTTCATCTGATATAGCCTTTAATTAAATTGGTATTGATTGCTGTGCGGAAAACCATGATGATCAGGATCCACTTGCGACTCCAACTGAATTGCAGAGTGTACAATTCCAAATCGAAGTTTTAATATTTCCTCAATCTCCTTTATTAAACGATCTGTTTCTGAAATGACTACCTTAGGATCGATAACGACATGCAACGATGCAGCAATGTCACGATCAGAAACTGCCCACACATGAATGTCATGGATAGCTAAAATCCCCGGCAATCGACTGATTTGATCATGTAGAGCCTCAAGATTAATCGTATTGGGAGTGCCCTCCATTAAAATTAAGAGAGATTCTTTTACAATCCTCCATGAAGTGTATACCATTACTACTATTAAAATAAAGGTGATTGTTGGATCGAACCATGGTTTATGCGTCACACTAACAAGTACCGCGGCCAAAATAACACCTAAAGATACGAATGCATCTCCTGCAAAATGGATAAAAGCGCTTTTTATATTAAGATTTTGTTCTCCTCGCATCAACATCCAGATAATAATGCCGTCCACAAAAAGCGCAACCAACGCCGCGCCGATCATCCACCCTGGCCGCACGGGCTCAGGATAAATCAAACGTATTACGGTTTGACCGAGGATGATAATTGATAACAAGATCAACGAAAATCCATTGACAAATGCAGCGACGACTGTACCTCTCGCAAATCCGTAACTCATCATCTTGGTGCTTGGCTTGTGGGCAATCCGCTCTGCAAATAAAGTCAACAACGCACTAAGAAAATCTGTTCCTACGTGAGCCACATCAGAAAGTAGCGCAACACTATGAGAAAAGAAGGCAGCTATAATTTCAAATACAAGTAAACTCCCGACCAATATGGCGACGGTAGACAGCCTGCGCGCAAGTGTCACAAAATCCATCCCCTCGTGGGTAGACTATCTTTAGATTTTTACATTTTTATAATTTATCAACTACCCACCAAAGGACTATATAAATATAGTCTATATGGACTATATAGCTACTTCTTGTTGTTCAATTAATTGTTTTTGCACATCCCACATCTGTCGATATAGTCCATTTTTTTCTAGCAATTCATGATGAGTCCCTCTTTCTACAATTTGCCCACGATTCATCACCAGTATTTCATCCATCAATTCTAATCCCGTTAACCGATGAGTGATCCATAACATCGATTTCCCATACAACGCCTCGTGGATAGATACGAGCAACTTTTCTTCTGTAATCGCATCCATACCCGAAGTGGGCTCATCAAAAATGTTAATCGGTGCCCCTGAGAGCACCACCCTAGCAATAGCCAAACGTTGTCGTTCGCCACCGGATAGCTTATACCCTTGTTCACCGATAAACGTATCATATTGCTCGGGTAATTGTTGAATAAACTTATCTGCAAGAGCGACTTTTGCAGCCATTTCAATATCTTCTACTACAGCACCAGACCGTGCTAACTGTAAATTCTGTTTTACGCTGGTATTAAATAAATGCGGCTTCTGTGGCGACACCGCAATCTGCCGATGAATGGCGTCTATCGTATAGTCTTTAAGTTCATCACCATCAAGGTAAATATCGCCATTTTCATAATCAAAAAATCGTGCCAACACTTGTACGAGACTACTTTTCCCAGCCCCACTTGGGCCAACAATCGCTGTGTGTTTTCCCGGTGTCAATTCAAAAGAGACATCCTTAATCACATCAGTAGCGTCGGGAAGATAGCGAAAAAATAATTGATTAATAACTAACGATGGCACCTTAGAGCCCTCAAAATTGCGTCTTCCATCTACTACTGCAGGCTTTGCATCCAGCAAATCCAACAAATGGCGCATGGATGCAAACCCACGACCCAAATATTGAAAAGCAAGTGGCAACGGCATCACTGCTTCAAAACTTGCTAACGCAGTTTGCGCAATCACCGTCAGGTCTACTCCCGTTATTTTCCCTAATTGAACCATTGGAATGGCGACTAGTAGCAACACCCACATTGAGAAGTGATTTAAAAAAATCATCAACCCATTGGTCAATCCGCTGATATTTGCCATTTTAATCTGTTTTTGTACAAGATCACGTTGACGCAGACTCAAATTACTGATTGCCTTCTCCTCTTGAGAAAATGCTAAAATATCTGACATCCCCTGAATGGTATCTACCAAATCTGCAGTAAAAGAAGAACGCAACTGTACAATTTCAGACCCCAGACGATTCCCCAACATATAAGTAAGACCCGGTACACCAAGACCTGCAATCAACAGAATCACAATTTGAATAACTCCAAGTTGCATAGAAAACAGTGACAAAAGCAAAAACACGATCACCATCACAAAAATAGCGATCAGCGGAGGGGCAAGCGCTCGTAAATAAAGATCCTGTAGCGTGTCCACATCAGATACCGCGCTACTCAACACATCTCCGCTGCGAAATGTAAATAACCTAGCAGGTGCAAGCGGCTCTAAGCGATCATAAAACCATGTACGCATCGTGGACAAGATGCGAAACGTGAGATCATGTGAAAAATATCGTTCCCCATACCGAAAAACAGCACGTGCCATGCCAAAAAATCGCACACCTACGATGGGCACCCACAATAATAGCACCGTAGATGGATGCAATGCGGCGCTTGCAATCAGGTACCCTGAAGTGGCTAACAGCCCAATATTAGAACTCACAGTTAACACACCAAGTAAAGTAGCCCACGATAGCGCCATTTTATGAGGGATGATAAAGCGATACAGGGTTCTGATCACGAAGATTCCCCCTCTCCCACATACGCGGTCAATAGTTGATGGTACAGTCCCTTACGCGCAAGCAGTTCAGTATGGTGCCCCTGATCAATGATTTCTCCTTCGTTCATCACCAGAATGCGATCCATGCGCGTGATCGTACTTAACCGATGAGCAATCACAAATACAGTTTTATCGACAAATAAATCCCGCAACGCATGTTCAATCCAACGCTCGCTCTCTGGGTCCAAGTTAGCAGTAGGCTCGTCCAAAAGCACCAATTTACTATCCTTCAAAAAAGCACGTGCCAGCGCGATCCGCTGAATTTGACCACCGCTTAGTCCAGTTCCGTCTTCACCGACTAACGTGTCATAACTTCTAGGCAAACTTTGAATAAATTCATCTGCCCCCGCCTTGGTAGCAGCTTCAATCAATCGTTCCATTGGACAATCAGGACAAGCTAGCCGAAGATTATCCGCGATGGAACCATGAAACAAATGAGGATGCTGCGGCAAATAGGTAATTTGTTTTCGCCATGATGCAATGGTGGCAGGCGCTAAGCGCTGATCTTGTACACGAATCTCACCAACACCCGGCGTGATAAAACCCAATAGCAAATGCATGATGGTACTTTTTCCTGCACCAGTAGGGCCGACGAGCGCCACTTTTTCTCCCTTTTCGATCTTCAGGTTCAAATCATTTAGCACTGCGTTTTGCGCCCCTTGATATTGAAATGTCACGTGTTCAAACGCAACCGCTTCCCAATTCTCTACTAATGCCACTGCGTTCGATTCATTGAATGTCTCTTCTAAAACAGGTTCATCTAATAATTCAAATATGCGGTCTGCCGCAATCACACCGTTCATTCCGGCATGAAACTGTGTACCAAGTAGGCGAATAGGCATGTAGAATTCCGGAGCAAGTAACAATACGAAAAAAGCATTTTGAAACTGCATATTACCGGAAATTAACCGCAGTCCAATAAACACTGCCACAATGGCCGTACTCAAAGTGGTCAAGAGTTCAAGCGCAAATGCTGATAAAAAGGCCACTCTCAATGTATCCATCGTGGTTTTGCGATAACGATCACTAATGCAACGAATCACTTCTAGTTGGTATCGACTGCGATTAAACAGTTTTAATGTAGTCAGCCCTTGCAACACATCCAGAAAGTGTGCGCTGAGTAGACTTAAGGTTTGAAACTGTTGCTTGCTTTTTTTTTCAGCTTGACGCCCAATTAACATCATAAAGTAAGGAATGAGCGGCCATGTGACCACAAATATAATCGCAGTCACCCAATCATTGGGAACAACAAAAGCCAAAATGGTCAACGGCACCAACGCGGAAACTGCAAGTTGGGGTATATAGCGTGCTAGGTAAATTTCTAATGATTCAATCCCCTCTAAAACCGTGTTGGTGACTTCTCCAGTACGCTCACCGCGCATATACACAGGTCCCAATTGAAACAGCCGTCGAATTAATTGATCTCTTAATTGTTCTTTTACTTTTAACGCGACTCGCAGTGCAAATACTTCACTAGACCATCCCACCACTGCCCTAAAAAAAATAATAATAAGCAGTCCCACAAAAAGCCCAGTGAGATTAGACAATTGCCAATGCATCAAAAATGCACGATTCACAATGCGCGATAGAAAACTGGCTTCTGCAATAGCAATTAAGCCACCTGCTAGCCCTAACCCAACGGTTAAGGCTAGCAGGTGGCGAACTTCATGAATCTGCGTAAAAATTCTCTTTTTAATCATGTTATTACCCGTCAATAATCCATGTGATCTGTGATCGAGACACGTTTACGGAAAATGTAGTATGTCCAAATTTGATAAGCAAGCACAATGGGAACCATGATCAGCGCGACAATCGTCATCACAAATAGTGAATGATGATTAGAAGCCGCATTATAAATGGTGAGATTCCATTGCGGATTCGTGCTGCTCACCATGACATTAGGATACATGCCAAGGAACATGCCCGTCGTTGTTAAGGCAATGGCGAGACCCACGAAAGTAAATGCCCAACCGCCGTGTTTCCCCACGAGAAAGCGCACCGACAGTACAGCGAGAAACGCAATCACGAAAATTACAAAAATCAACGCAGAACTGATACTGTACCTAAATACTTCACTTGGTACATAGCTAAATACCACAAAGAGCAAAAGCACTATGGCGACGGGAATACCCATCGTTGTCGCAAATTTTTTCGCTCTCGCTTCCACATTGCCAGTCGTTTTCAAGCTCAAGAAAAGTGAACCATGAAGCATGAACACGAGTAGAAACGCCACACCGCCAAGCAATGCATAAGGATTTAGCAAGGTTAACAATGAACCAGTAAAATTCATTTGCCCATTGATTGGTACACCCCTGACAATGTTGGCAAACGCCACACCCCAGAGAAGTGCTGGAAGCAAACTCCCAACAAAAATCAACCAATCCCACGTATTGCGCCAATTTGATCCAGGGTTTTTACTGCGATACTCAAGACCCACTCCGCGCAGAATCAATCCGATCAGCAACAAAAACAACGCCAAGTAAAATCCGCTAAAGAGCGTTGCATACCAGTTGGGGAATGCTGCAAACATTGCACCGCCAGCCGTTAATAACCAGACTTCGTTGCCATCCCACACAGGGCCTATGCTGTTAAGTACCACCCGACGCTCTAAGTCATTTTGCCCGACAAAGGGAAGCAAAATACCAACCCCATAATCAAATCCTTCAAGGAAAAAATATCCGATAAACAACACCATTTCCAATATAAACCAAAGCGTGTTTAAGCTCATTTCGTCGCCTCCTTTCCTGAATTAAAATGTGGATGTAATATCCGCAGAAACATCGTGCTGCTCTTCGACTTCAAATCCTAATTTTGTATACTTATTCATTAAGCCGATCATGATCACTGCCATGATCCCGTAAATTACGCCGAATCCAATGAGTGTAGTCAGTGCCTCACCCGTAGACACAATGGGCGAGTTACTGATATCTGTTTTTAATAGTCCAAACACCGACCAAGGTTGACGACCAATTTCTGTCATGATCCAGCCCATTGAGTTGGCAATAAACGGCAGTGAAATGGACCAAAGTAAGATCCGCATAAACCTCGGGCTACTTTCTAATTTATTGCGACGAACGACCACAATCCCCCACAGTGAAAACAGAATCATCAATACGCCCGCGAGCACCATAATCCGGAAGCTCCAATACGTCGTATTCACCGGTGGAATGTAGTTGCCTGGGCCATATTGCTGTACATATTGTTGTTGCAATTCATTCATGCCCTGCACTTTTCCACTCAGGCTGTCATAAGACAAAATGCTTAATACATAGGGAATATCTACACTGAAAGTATTCTTATGTTGCGCAGCGTCAATGCCTGCAATTAATGACCATGGGGCATGTTCTGGACTTGTATTCCACAGCCCCTCAGCAGCGGCCGTTTTCATCGGTTGAGCCTTAACTAAGTGCTGTGCCTGAAGGTGCCCTAAAAATGCAACTAGGATACTAGATATAACAGCTAGGGTTAATGCTACCTTGAATGCCCGTTTAAATAAATCCACATGATATTTGCGAAGCAATTGATAGGCACTTATCCCCAGCATAAAAAAGGATGCTGTGGCCCAGGCACCAAAAATCACATGGGGAAATTCAACCCACAATTGCGGATTGCCGAGTAATGCGAAAAAACTCGTCATTTCTGCGTGACCATTGCGAATAGCGTATCCTACCGGTTCTTGCATGAATGAGTTCGCAGTTAAAATCCATAGCGCGGATAATGCGGTACCAAATGCGACAAGCCAGATGGAGAGCAGGTGAAGGCGCTTAGAAACACGCTCCCAGCCAAAGATCCAGATCCCCAAAAAGGTTGATTCCATAAAAAATGCTAGTAGTGCTTCTACTGCTAGTGGAGCCCCAAAAACATCCCCGACATACCGGGAATAATCAGACCAGTTCATGCCAAACTGAAATTCTTGAAGAATTCCAGTCACCACACCAATGGCAAAGTTGATTAAGAAAAGCCTGCCAAAAAATTGAATCAATTTCTTCATTTTCTCGTCACCAGATCGAACATACATCGTTTCTAATATGGCTAAAAGAAATGCAAGACCGATGGTCAGCGGCACAAACAAAAAATGGTACACTGTCGTCACGCCAAACTGAATCCGGTCAACCATTAGAGCATGCACGTTGTTCCCCCCTATTCTTCTAAAAATAATTACATAATAAATGTTACAACTATTACAACGGTCAATCTGATCATACTCACTAGAATGTAAGGATAGGAGACACATTCTGACTGATATATATAGTCCAAATGGACTGATTTATCATATTTAACTTAACACTTTACCGATCATTCACTGTTACTAATTTGCAGTTCATCTAAATCCGAAGCCACTGTTCTCATTTGTTCCAGCGTATTTCCTACAGACTGAACCGCATGAGTTTGCTCTGTGGTGGTGGCTGCAACTTCCTCCGTTAGCGCCATCACCTGCTGAATTACATCATTGATGCGATGAGATTGCGTTTGCAATTGTGCGGTTTGATCTCGTTGTTTTGAGAATTCTTGTAATACTTCACGCACTACATTTTCAACTACTTGTCCTGATTCGTGGATGGTGGCAAATGAAGTCGCAATCGCTTGACGAGCTTGCTCCACGCGGGAAAATGAAGAACTAGTGTCAATCACCGCTTGATCCACATTGCCTATCTCCTCAACCATGATGCGAACCACTTCCTGAATTCGCTTATTAGACTCTTTACTTTGTTCAGCCAAGAGCCTAACCTCACTGGCCACGACAGCAAATCCTCTTCCCGCATCACCTGCACGGGCTGCTTCAATCGATGCGTTCAGTGCAATTAAATTTGTACTCTCAGCCACCGCTTCCACGCTTTTCAAGATCTCTGCTACGTTCTCTGCCCTCTCCACTAATTGCCGAGTTTTCAAGGTGGTCTGTTCCGCCGCTGTGCTGGCCAACTGCATTTCACTGGCAATTTGATTCGTGTGTGTCGCACCCAATGTGATTGCCTCATTCAGCGTTTGCACGGCTCGGCTCTCAGACTGTACCCCTTGTTCTAGTCGATCTACAATAATTTGAGAAGCATCTGCTCCCTGCATTTGTGTGTCAGCAGCTTGCGCAGCCTGCATCGCACTATCTGTGATTTCCTTCATCGCAAGTGCAATAGAATGTGCACCATCAGATGCCAATCGCATTTTGCTGTCCACTTCACGGACTGACTGGTTCAACAATTGAACCGATTTATCCATTTTTTCATGGTATTCACCTAATACAAAAGCCGTTTTTTGAAAGGCCACCGCAACATCATAAATTTCATTTTTTATCTTAGGTAAAGGGATTTGAATATCAAATTCACCTTGTTGAACTTTTGCTATTGCAGTTCGCAACTGATTTAGTTGTTTGAGAATATAATGACCCGCTAGCCACACTAATAACGTTTGCCAAAACACGCCACTCAGTAAGTCAAAGGTAGTGAGCGCGACAAATGCAGATCCACCTAATTGAACATGGCGTTCCCATAAGAAGATTCCGCCACTGATTGCGTTAGTAATCACAGCCACTATCATCGTGATAGCAATTAATTGTAATTCGAGCCGCCTCTTCATCATCAGTCCCCCTAATCAGCGCACAATTAACACCGGGCAATGCGCCCTGCGCGTTACTGCTTCACTGACACTACCGAGCAACAATCTTTCAATTGGTCCTTTGTTATGCGCGCCGAGCACCAACAACTCTGTATTAAAATCTTCTGCAATCTTAATAATCAAATCAGCAGGTGACCCCATCTCAGACTTAGTGATAGGTGTCACTCCCTGCTCAGCACAAATGGTCACTGCGACACTCAATATCTCCTTGCCCACATTAGCATCATAAGCCAATGGAGATACGCCATACGCTCCATCTACATAAGGTACCCGTTCTACATATAACAGCACATATTGCGCGACCGGAAAATTTAACAAAGCGTAACGCAACCCTTTCACTGCTGACGCAGTACCGTCAAAAGCGACAAGTATTTTCATGAAAATAGATAACCCCCCTAATACAATTGTGTCATATAACCTGTATTTACTTTATCACATAAGGGGTTACATCATCAGAGACAAAAGGGCTATATGTAAGAGTAATTTAGACTAATTATCGACTATTAATAATTTGTGTTGTCCTTTTTAATATGTTATAATGCCTTCCGCAGCCTATGGAGAGATGGCCGAGCGGTTGAAGGCACTCGTCTTGAAAACGAGCAACGGTTAGAAGCCGTTCGTGGGTTCGAATCCCACTCTCTCCGCCAGAAAAAAACCTCATTGGTGGCGTCCGTGATTGGACACCACCAATGAGGTTTTTTTAGGGCATATTTCCCGATACTAGACGTTTGTCGTTACTACCTTTTCACCAGGCGCGTATAGTAAACCAAATTCAAAAGGAGGAATTAAAATGTACGGAACGTTTGGCGGCTATACACGATGGGCTGTAGTATTTTTGATCATCTTTGTGCTCTTCTTCCTATTGGTGCCTTCCTATAGCATGGGTGGAGCGGGTATGGGAGCTGGTCCAGCGATAGCTGCATACTAAACCTAACACTCAAGTCCACGTGAAACAGCACTCCGATAACTTGCACATTGCAGGCTTCGGAGTGCTTTTTTTAGTAACAGCACACTTTGTTACTAATTGAAATACTGTTATTATAAGAATCAATCATGAATTGCATATACTGGAGAAAACATTAATGCCTAAGGACACAAATCAAGATCCCGACACCACATTGATCAACTCAACAACTGCCGCTGACATGTTGTCTATTTCTGTTGCTACACTTCGCAACTGGACTGCACAAGGATTAATACAGGTGTCATCAATAATCGATCAAAAAAAATATTATGACACGAAAGATCTCCTCAATCTAAAGTTGCAAATTGAACAAGGGGAAATTGCCAGACTTAATCATCGCAGAAATAAAAGCGCACGAAATGAAAGTTACATTCCATTGGAGAATGTACGTCACCAGAACACACTAACAGCAATTTCGGAATGGATTCAATCATCGCATGCCCAGCTCAACCTGCAATTGCTACTTTACGAAGCTGCATTACAACTGCTAATTTCACGGGGTCACCTCCAAGTGCGATCGCAAAACGGCGACATGTGCCTGATTCATCAAGTGTTAGATGGAAAAATGACGCTTGGCCACTACTCATCGTTGTTTCGCGAATTAATAACACTTAAAAAAGAAGATATCCCCTCTGGAGAACTGACTTTTTTACAAGTCATGAGAGACAATCCACTTACTTATTTCCCTGATGAGGACCCACTCGGGCTTTTTTATATGGCAATGTCCCCATTAAATATAAGGAAAGGCAACGGTCAATTTTTTACTCCTGAAATTTTGGCAGACAAGTTGACGGACATTAGTCTTGCAAAATTAGATCATTCACGTTTACTGAACGTACTTGACCCCGCATGCGGTTCAGGCATGTTTTTGGTGAAAGTGTACCGAAAGTTATATCAGCAATGTGCTGATGAAGGATGGGATATCCATGTTGCTCATCGACATCTTTGCGCACGTCTTGTCGGTTTTGATATTGACCCGGTAAGTGTATGGCTTTGCAAGATCAATCTCGCATTGGAAGCTCCTATTTTTAAAGAAGAACAAGATAGTGAATTTCGTATCTTTGTCAATGATGCCTTGCGAAACTCTATCCATCCGCTCCCTATCGCTAATCAATTTGATTTAGTCATTGGCAACCCGCCTTGGGGCTCACGTAATAATTTATCAGCTGATGAATTACACGTATACCATACGGCTTCTGCTCATGAGTCCTACAGCCTCTTCATGGAGTTTTCACTATCCGCCCTAAAGGATAATGGCGTGATGGCATTTTTGCTGCCAGACTCTTGGCTATTTACTAATAAGCACAAAGCGACGAGAGCAATGATGCAATCCAAGACCACCATGTTATTTATGGGGCTAATAGGAAATGCATTTCCCTCCATTGTGGCACCCAGTATGTTGTTGGTAGCAAAAAAGGGACGCGATCATGGCTCCACTGCTATTCAAATAGAAAACAGCGACACAACGCTTCACTATACCATTAAGCAAGAGCGTTTTGCCGCTAATCCCGAATTGCTGTTCAACATTCACACGCCAGATCATGCACAATCCATTTTGGAAAAAATCAGGTTATTACCTAATGCCACTAACCTTCAACACCGCGCGGAATTTGCACTCGGCATCGTAACTGGCAACAACAAAGCATGGGTAAGCACTTCGCCGTGCGACGACTGTGTATCTATTTATAAAGGACATCACATTTTTAAGTTTGGTGTGATGGAAAGTCAGTTAACGATCCCGTTATCGGCAATTTCCAAATTTCAACAAGTAGCACCATTGCCCCTAATGAACTCAACAGAAAAATTAATTTATCGATTTATTCATAACCAGTTGATTTTTGCTTATGACAATCAAGGACTGCTTACCCTTAACAGTGCTAACTTAGTGATTCCACAAATACCGAATTTAGATATCAAGTATATTTTGGCTGTACTGAATTCACGCACGGTGCAGTTTTATTATCAGTCATCCTTTCGATCAATCAAGGTGCTTCGCACCTACCTTGAAACGATTCCTATCCCAGTTTGTCACGCGACACAGCAACAAATAATCGCCAATTACGTGGATGAATTGATGGAATCTACTGACATTGATCATAAACTGGACATCTATGCTCAGATTGAGGAACAAATTTTTGCGCTTTATGATCTCACCACAGCAGAACGCCAACACATACAGGAGAGTACCAACACTGCGAGCAAGTGGATTTTTGCATAATAAAAAGCACGCGCAACATCGAAGCCATGCGTGCTTTTTTTACGATGCGGTCGAGAGGACTTGAACCTCCACGCCCTGACGGGCACAAGAACCTGAATCTTGCGCGTCTGCCATTCCGCCACGACCGCCTATTAACACAGTCACTTGGTGAGTATATCATGACTTAAAACTGCGTGCAAGCCAGAAAGAATGGTAAAATAGAGATCAACAGATGGGAGGGACGCGAATGTTCATTGGCATTGATCTCGTGGAAATACCTAGAATTGCAAAAGCTGTACAAAATCCTCGTTTCCTTTCACGCATCTATACGCCAAGTGAACAAGCACTCGCTGAGCGTCTTCCAACCTTACAGCGCAGGGCAGAATTCTTTGCGGGGCGATTTGCCGTCAAAGAAGCAGCCTACAAAGCCATTAGCGCACTGTACCAACAACAGATATTCCCTACATTAGCTGCGCCAGACGCACAACGAAAGTTACCCCTACTTATTTTTACTGAAATTGAGACGCGACGCAATGACGAGGGTCTTCCCAACTTGCAATTCTACGGACAAACGAAAGAACTTCTAGCATCCTTGCCTATTTTGCAATCACAAATTAGTCTATCACACACGCGCACGCTTGCCACGGCCATCGTGCTGCTTGACTACCCGCACTGATCGTTATGCCCCTTGCCGACAAACCACCTAGGCACTTTTTTTCAACTATTACCATATAGTATAGAAGCCTATTGGTGAAGGAGAGCGTCCCGTGCCTAAAGAACCTATGATTTCCCAGAGATACGCACCCCCTTATTCCTACAAGGAAATGAAAAAGTACGACTTACCAACAGCATTGTACCAAGGAACTTTGTTCCCTTGGCTTGATGACCACCTGCGCAGGCGCATTCGCATGCAGGATGAAATGGCAGGTGGAAATGTGTGACAACGTATGAAATGGATCTGATGCGCGACTTGCAAAGTACGGGTTTTGCTTCACTTGAGTTACAATTATATCTAGATTCACACCCCGAAGACGCTGACGCTTT
>JAJZCJ010000338.1 GCA_021846145.1 Bacillota bacterium | reverse complement strand
GACAATTTTCATTCTCACCAATCGATGCGGGGTTACGTGCATCTGCATTTGTGGTGCTTGCAACTGCGTTGCGACCAGTGGGCGGGTATTTGGCAGATCGCATTGCGCCGCAACGGTTGTTGACTATTGCATTTGCAGTGATCATGATCGCGGCCGTCCTGTTTTCGCTAGGGATTGGTAGCATCTTGTGGACCACGGTAGCTGCTTTGCTCATTTCCACCATGTTGGGGATTGGGAATGGGGCCGTATTTAAATTAGTTCCTCTATATTTTCCTCATAATACGGGTAAGGCAACTGGCATTATTGGCGCGTTTGGGGGAATTGGTGGATTTTTCCCTCCGCTGGTTTTGGGTGCGATTAAACAGTCGACAGGGAGTTACTCTATGGGATTACTATTTTTGGCCGTAGCCTGCGCAATAGCACTGATGTTTGCGATTCGTAGCAATCGTTGGCAGATGGAACTCAATTGACAAGACCTAGTCATTTTGTGTGGGGGAGTGAAAGTATTCGTGCGAAATAGAAAAGCAATTCTAGGACGGTTTAGTCACCTTCGTCGCGGAGAGACGTTTAATCAGCAGTGGTCTGAGCAGAGTCCGCGTGATCGAGAATGGGAAGAGTTATACCGTAATCGTTGGCGCTATGATAAAGTGGTTCGCTCGACGCACGGTGTGAATTGTACAGGCTCATGTAGTTGGAAAATTTATGTGAAAAATGGAATTATCGCGTTTGAAACACAACAGACGGATTATCCTTCATTGGGTGCGGATGTTCCTGAGTACGAGCCACGCGGATGTCCGCGCGGGGCGAGCTTTTCTTGGTATGAATATAGTCCGCTACGTGTTAAATATCCATATATTCGGGCTGAATTGATTGAATTTTGGCGCGCACGACGTGCGGCCGGGCGAGATCCGGTAGCCGCTTGGGAGGATCTTGTTGCCGATAAAGCGGCCGCTCAAGCTTATCGCGTCGCTCGTGGCAAGGGAGGATTTGTTCGTGCCACATGGGAGGAAGCGACGGAGATGATTTCGGCAGCTTCCATTCATACCATCAAAGAGTACGGGCCGGATCGGATTGTCGGATTTAGTCCGATTCCTGCCATGTCGCAAGTCAGTTATGCAGGAGGTTCTCGATTCCTTTCGTTAATCGGTGCCACTATTTTGAGTTTTTATGATTGGTATGCTGATCTTCCCCCTGCATCTCCGCAAATTTGGGGAGATCAAACGGATGTTCCGGAGAGTGCAGATTGGTATAATGCCTCGTATTTCATTATCTGGGGTACGAATTTGCCGATGACAAGAACACCAGACGCCCATTTTCTGGTGGAGGCTCGATACAATGGGACGAAAGTAGTGGGGGTAAGCCCGGACTATGCTGAGTATGTAAAATTTGCTGATTTGTGGTTGCCTGCCAAAGCGGGCACAGATGCCGCATTGGCGATGGCGATGACACACGTGATCTTACAAGAGTTTTATGTAGATCGCCAATCTGACTATTTTACAGAGTACGCATCAACATTCACCGACCTTCCTTTCTTAGTAAGTCTTGATCCGCGTGATGATCAGTATGTCGCAGGTTCGTTTTTGCGTGCATCAGATATCGGTGCAACGGGTGAGGCAGCAGATTGGAAAACGCTGATCTGGGACGAGCTAACTGGATGTGCTGTAGCACCCAATGGATCGTTGGGAAATCGCCATCATGATCCTACGCATTGGAATCTGTTGATGCAAGACGCATCAGGCAATACGTTGTCCCCGTTGCTTACATTTCTTTCGCAATCAGATGATATCGTATTGGTCCAATTCCCAAGTTATGGTGACGACGGTTCGCGTATTATAACGCGTGGCGTGCCTGTGAAGCGCATCGTAGATGGACAAGGACAAGCACGTCTTATCACTACTGTGCTTGATTTAATGATGGCGCATGTCGGTGTGAAGCGTGGATTACCAGGAGAGTATCCGGCTAATTATGATGACCCGATGCCCTATACACCTGCGTGGCAAGAGGCAATTACGGGAGTTCCGCGCGAACATGCAATACAGGTCGCCAGAGAGTTTGCGGATAACGCAGAACGCACGCGCGGTCGATCAATGATTGCACTTGGTGCGGGAACGAATCACTGGTATCACAGTGATACGATTTATCGTTCCATTATCAACTTAGTGCTGCTGACGGGATGTCAGGGTGTTAATGGTGGGGGTTGGGCGCACTATGTAGGGCAAGAGAAGGTGCGACCACTAGAGGGTTGGTCAACCGTTGCGTTTGCGTCAGACTGGGTGAGACCTTCGCGTCAACAAAATGCCACCTCATTTTTCTATTTTGCAACAGATCAGTTTCGCTATGAAGAGTTGGACACGGCGACGATGGGGTCACCATTAGGCGGTCGTCACCAGCATATGCATCCAGCGGATTTTAACGTGTTGGCTGCGCGTTTGGGGTGGTTGCCGTCATTTCCACAGTTTACAGAGAATTCTTTGGATGTTGCAAAGCAAGCACGAGCCAGCGGAGCACAGACACCGAGTGAAATTGCGCAGCATGTGGCTCAGCGATTGCAAGCAGGGGATCTGCATTTTGCGATTGAAGATCCAGATAATCCCCGTAACTTTCCACGTGTATTCTTTGTTTGGCGGTCTAATTTGCTAGGTGCCAGTGGCAAGGGTCATGAATACTTCTTGAAACATTTGCTCGGGGTGGATGGCCATGTGTTAGCAGAACCAAACGCAGAGTGGCAACCAGAGCAAGTGATTCAACATGATGAAATTCCTGCAGGAAAAGTGGATCTATTAGTGGATATCGACTTTCGCATGACGGGAACCGGGTTGTATTCAGATATTGTGTTGCCTGCGGCTACGTGGTATGAGAAACACGACCTCAGTACGACAGATATGCATCCGTTTTTGCATCCATTTAATCCGGCGATATCCCCGCCTTGGGAAACGCGATCGGACTGGGCGGCATTTCGCTCGATTGCAGAAACGTTTTCAAAATTGGCGGAAATTCATCTGCCTGCACACGAAGATCTGGTGATGGCTCCTTTGTCCCATGATTCACCGGATGAACTGGCTCAACCGCGTGGGCGTGTGCTGGACTGGAAATCCGGGGAGATTGCTGCCATTCCAGGGAAGACGATGCCAAAGTTGTTGATGGTGGAGCGCGATTACCCCAATACTTTTGAACGAATGATTTCGATGGGGCCATTGGCGGAAAAATCGTACGGCTCAAAAGGCATTCAAATTGATGGTGGTAATGCGTATAAGGATTTGCGGCATCGCGTCGGTACGTGGACAGAGGCAGGGGTGCGCCATGGACGACCAAAATTGTATCGTGAAATTGATGTGATCGAGAC